>NZ_SORO01000004.1 GCF_004368965.1 Leptospira meyeri
CGGAAAGATAGGACCTTTGTCGTATATAGTTGAAACAGAGTAAAAGAAAAGAGAAGCCTTACGTCGAAAGATGTGAGGCTTTTTTTATGTTTGGAGGAGGAGATATGTTCGAATTCTTCAGATTTGTCCTACCTGTATCATAAAATTAATGAACATTGAATGATAGGTTCTAGTTAATTTCTGGGTATTAAAACACTTTGTCTTGTAGGTTAAATGTATGTTTTATTATCATATGGTTTTTAATTTCAATTCTATTGACTTTTCAGTAAACTAAGGTAAGGTTAGACGGGAAAATTCGAAATTTTGAATATTTCCTGTTCGGGCAAATTAAATGGTCAACGAGTTAAATATCGAAACGAATCTAGTTAATAAACTTGAAGACCTAAAATATAAGTATCGAAAAGAAATTCGAAATCGGGAGGATCTTGAGAGAAACTTCCGAGAGCATTTTGAAGCGCTGAATAAAGTCAATTTGACAGACTCAGAATTTGCTCGGCTAAGGGATGAAATTGTAAATGCAGATATTTACCAATCTGCTAAATTGATCAGAAGTCGAAATACCTTTGAGAGAGAGGATGGAACACCTCTTCATTACACCCTTGTAAATTTGAATGATTGGTGTAAAAATAATTTTGAAGTAATCAATCAGTTTCGAATCAATACGCAGAAGAGTTTTCATCGATATGATGTGATCCTACTTTTAAACGGGATCCCAATTGTTCAAATAGAACTTAAAACATTAGAAATTAGCCCGAGAAAAGCCATGCAGCAGATCGTTGATTATAAAAACGATCCCGGGAATGGATATACGAATTCACTTCTGTGTTTTATTCAACTATTCATTGTTAGTAATCAAACCAACACATATTACTTTGCAAACAATCAGAACCAACATTTTAGCTTTGATGCAGATGAACGTTTTTTGCCAATATATCAGTTTGCGACGGAGGATAATAAAAAAGTAACTCATCTAGATGAATTTGCTGGGAAATTTCTGCCTAAGTGTACGCTTGCGCAACTGATCAGTCGGTATATGGTGCTTGTGGCAAGTGAACAGAAGTTAATGGTCATGCGTCCTTATCAAATTTATGCGGTTAAAGCAATTGTAGATTGCATCGAACAGAATCGAGGCAACGGATACATTTGGCATACAACCGGGAGTGGGAAAACACTTACATCTTTCAAAGCCTCTACATTGTTAAAGGACAATCCAAATATTGAAAAATGTTTGTTTGTCGTCGACCGGAAAGATTTAGATCGGCAGACGAGAGAAGAATTTAATAAATTTCAGGAAGGATGCGTAGAAGAGAATACAAATACGGAGGCACTTGTCAGGCGACTTCTTTCCACTGACTATGCGGATAAAGTCATTGTGACCACGATTCAAAAATTAGGTCTCGCACTGGATGGAACCCAAAAGAATCAATATAAAGAACGATTAGAATCTTTACGGGAAAAACGGATTGTCTTTATTTTTGACGAATGCCACCGCTCTCAGTTTGGCGAAAATCACAATGCGATTAAAAACTTTTTCCCAAAGGCGCAGCTCTTCGGTTTTACTGGCACTCCTATTTTTAGCGAAAACTCGAGTTATACTCGGGTGGAGGGAGAGCAAGCATCTTATATTACAACAGAAGATGTGTTTCAAAAAAGACTTCATGCCTATACCATCACTCATGCCATTGATGATCGAAATGTTTTACGTTTTCACGTAGATTACTTCAAGGAAGAATTGAAGGGACCAAAAGGGGCAAAAGTTAGTGATTTGGTTTCTCAGAGAGCGGTGGCCGAAGCGATCTTAGAAAAGCATGATATCGCCACTCATAATCGAAAGTTTAATGCGATCTTTGCTACTGCGTCCATCAATGAAGCGATTGCCTATTATGGAATTTTTAAAGAATTACAGGAAGAGAAGGTTAAAACGGATGAAAACTATCGTCCGCTTCTCATTTCTTGTGTTTTTTCTCCCCCTGCCGAAGGGAATCGGGATGTACAACAAATTCAGGAAGATTTGCCTCAGGAAAAAGAGGATAATAAGGAAGCACCCGAAGAAAAGAAGACAGCCTTACTTGCGATCATCGCTGATTATAACAAACAATACAATGCGAACCATAAGTTGAGTGAGTTTGATTTATACTATCAGGATGTGCAAAAAAGGATTAAGGACCAAAAGTATTCTAACGCTGATTATCCGAGAATAAATAAAATTGATATCGTGATTGTCGTGGATATGCTTTTAACGGGTTTTGATTCTCAATATTTGAATACATTGTATGTTGATAAAAACTTGAGATATCATGGTTTGATCCAAGCCTTTTCTCGTACCAATCGAGTGTTAAATGATACGAAACCGTATGGAAATGTATTGGATTTTAGAAACCAAAAGAATGCGGTAGATGATGCCATTGCGCTTTTTTCTGGGGAAGAGGCAAATCGTGCCAAAGAAATTTGGCTTGTGGATCCAGCTCCCGTCGTGATTACGAAGTATGAGGAAGCAGTTTCCAAACTGGGTGAGTTTATGAAATCACAAGGTTTGGAATTTGCACCGGAACAAGTCAATAATTTGCACGGAGATGAGGCAAGAAGTCAGTTTATCAATCTCTTTAAAGAAGTGCAAAGGATCAAAACACAACTCGATCAATACACCGATATTTCCCATGAGCAAACGGAAGCTATAGGAAAAGTGATATCGGAAGACGAACTAAGAAGCTTTCGAGGTGCTTACTTAGATACGGCACACAGGTTTAAGGTAGAAAATGCACCTAACGGAATGGAAACGATTGTCCACCAATTGGATTTTGAATTTGTTCTCTTTGCCTCTGCTGTGATCGACTATGATTACATCATGGGGCTCATCTCTAAATACACGCAAAAAACATCCAAACAAAAGATGAGCCGAGATCAACTTGTCGGGCTACTTTCTTCTAGTTCCAATATGATGGATGAGAAAGATGAAATCATTGCCTATATCGGAACATTGAAAGTGGGTGAACCTCTGAGTGAGGCTGAGATTAAGAGTGGATACATACAGTTCAAAGCAAACAAGTTTCAAAATGAATTGAAAGGCGTTGCTAAGAAACACGAACTCGCGCAAGAAGCCTTACAAAACTTTGTGAATTCGATTATGGACCGGTTGATTTTTGATGCGGATGATTTGAGTGAACTGATGGCGCCCTTCGATTTGAGTTGGAAGGAGAGAACCAAAAAGGAGCTCGCTCTCATGGAAGACCTGGTTCCCTTGCTCAGGAAACTCGCCCAAGGAAGAGAGATCTCGGGACTTGCTGTGTATGAGTAGAAATTCCGTTTCCATCAATCCAAATCTCATCATCTGGGCAAGAGAACGGGCACGCCTGAGTGCCGAGACTTTGTCCAAACGATTCCCAAAAATTAAGGAATGGGAGGGAGGTCGATTGCAACCGACACTTCGCCAATTGGAGGATTTTGCCACGGCGGTTCACGTTCCGATTGGTTATTTGTTTTTGCCAGAGCCAGTGCAAGAAGCACTTCCCGTTTCTGATTTTCGAACCATTGCCGATAGAGAACTTTCTAGGCCTAGTCCCAATCTACTCGATACATTGTATCTTTGCCAGGAGAGGCAAACTTGGTATCGGGAGTATATGCAACTGCACCGACTGGAATCTCTAAGCTTTGTTGGTAGTGCAAACCTTTCCGACTTTCCTATCACCATAGCAAGAAGAATCGAAACTCAACTAGGATTTACCATTGCCCAAAGGCGATCCTTTTCCAATTGGACGGAGGCTCTACGTTCTTTCGTTCAAAAGGTGGAGGAGGCAGGCGTTCTTGTGATGGCAAGTTCTATCGTCGGTAGCAATACGCATAGGCATTTGGATGTAGAAGAATTTAGAGGCTTTGCCCTTTCTGACACTTTCGCACCGCTTATCTTTATTAATACAAGCGACAGTAAGGCGGCGCAGATGTTTACACTCTTCCATGAGCTTGCCCATTTGTATTTAGGGGAAAGTGGAATTTCAAATGCCAGTGTGGGGCAGTTTTCCGAAAAGGAAATCGAAAGGTGGTGTAATGCGGTAGCCGCAGAGTTTTTGATGCCGATGGAGGAAACCCTTGCCGAATACAACGCGAATGTTCCCATCCAAGATGAGATCCAGAGGCTTGCCAAAATATTTAAGGTGAGTAGCCTTGTTGCCCTTCGTAGGCTATATGATGCCAAAAAAATCAACCAACGCGATTTTTGGAAATTTTTCCAAGAGGAAGTAGATCGGATCTCTGAAATCCAAATTTCTGGAAGTGGTGGGGGTGATTTCTATCGTACGTTAGGCGTGCGTGTGGGCAACCGATTTGCTAAAGCTGTGGTAACTAGCACACTCGAAGGCCAAACCCTCTTTCGGGATGCCTTTCGTATGTTAGGTTTCAAGAAAAATGAAACCTTTTATAAAGAGGCGAGGCAGTTGGGGCTCATCGCATGACTTACCTTTTGGATGCCAATATTTTTATCGAAGCCAAGAATCGATACTATGGGTTAGATTTTTGTCCCGCCTTTTGGAATTGGATTTTAGAAAAGAACCAAACAGGGCTTGTTCAAAGCATTGATAAAGTTGCTGATGAAATCGCTCCTGGGGATGATTCCTTGAGTGAATGGGCGAAGGAGAGGGCTCGACATATCTTTCGTAATACAGATACTTCGGTTCTTTCTCAGTTAGGACGAGTGAGCCTATGGGCAACGAGTCAGAACTATGAACCAGGTGCTATCAGCACATTTTATGAAAGTGCAGATTATTATCTAATTGGTCATGCAATGGCACAAAGCAGTGCGATTGTGACCCACGAAGTTCCCTCTACATCTACAAAGAGAATCAAGATCCCAAATGTATGTGCAGGTCTTGGAATTTCGTTCTTGAATCCGTTTGAAATGCTTCGCAGAGAAAGGGCAAACTTTGTGTTAGGTGGCACGGTATGAAACAAAAAGAAAAAGCTTCCCTAACACAAATGGTTCCAGACTTGCGATTCCCTGAGTTTTCCGATGCGGGAGATTGGGTAGAAAGAAAATTTGAGAATCTTTTCACCATTGGAGGCGGGCGGGATTATAAACATTTAAAGCCGGGTAGTGTGCCAATGTATGGATCTGGTGGTTATATGCTTTCAGTCAATGAATATTTACATGAAGGTGAAAGCGTTTGCATTGGACGAAAAGGTACGATTGATAAACCTTTTTTTCTTTCAGGTCGGTTTTGGACAGTGGATACACTTTTTTATACACATTCGTTTCGCGAATCGTTGCCTAAATTTATTCTATTTATCTTCCAGAAGATAAAATGGACTGATCATAATGAAACAGGCGGTATACCCAGTCTTTCCAAAACGACAATTGGAAAGATTAGTGTCCCCATCCCCTCCCTTCCCGAACAACAAAAGATTGCTGATTGCCTTTCTTCCTTAGATGAAGTCCTCTCTCTAGAGTCGCAGAAATTGCAGTCGCTTCAGTCGTATAAGAAGGGTTTGTTGCAAAACTTATTCCCTGCGGAAGGGGAGACGGTTCCCAAGTTGCGGTTTCCTGAGTTTGAAGGTGCGGGGGATTGGGAGGAGAGGAAGTTGGGGGATGTTTGTGAATTTTTTTCGGGAGGGACTCCCTCTAAAGAAAACCCAAAATTTTGGAATGGGACTATTCCTTGGATTAGTGCATCATCGATGCATGATACTTTTATCGAAACATCTGATCAAATGATATCAAATTTTGCGGTAAGTGCAGGAGCAAGAATCGTTCCTAAAAATTCAATTTTGATATTGATACGAGGAAGTATGCTATATAAAAGAGTCCCAATTTGCATTAACAATGTAGAGGTTGCGTTTAACCAAGATGTTAAAGCTCTAACTCCAATTTTGAGTATAAGTTTATTATTTATGTTATATCAATTGATTTCGAAAGAAATATCCCTTCTTTCGTTAGTTGGTTCTACAGGCATTGGGGCAGGAAAAATTGATACTGAAGATTTAAAAGCATTTACAGTTTATCTTCCCTCCCTTTCCGAACAACAAAATATTGCGGATTGTCTTTCTTCGGTAGATGCATTGATCCAAGAGCAGTCGGAGAGGATTGAGAGGTTAAAGTCGCATAAGAAGGGTTTGTTGCAAGGGTTGTTCCCGGTGATGGGGGAGTGACCACGGAAAGGAAAGATTTGGAACCACGGAAAGCACAGAATGGCACGGAAGTAAGAGAGAGGACGATTGTATTTTCCGTGATGTTCAGTGGTTAGGAGATTGTGTAAATGGAAGGTGAACTGATTTATGAAGAGGAAAGTTTTAAAATCAGAGGTGCTTTTTTCCAAGTTTATAAAGAGATGGGTTCAGGATTTCTTGAATCCGTATATCAGGAATGTTTGGAAATGGAATTGAAAAAAATCCAAATTCCTTTTCAAAGTCAACCAGAGCTTCAATTGCAGTATAAGGGCGAAAAGTTATTACGAAAGTTTGTGCCTGATCTCATAGCATTCGATAAGATAATTATAGAAATTAAGGCAGTTAAAAATTTGGCTCCGGAACATCGAGCCAAACTAATCAATTATTTGAAAGCTAGCAACCTTAAACTAGGCTTTCTTGTGAATTTTGGTCATTATCCTCAGGTAGAAATCGAGAGGGTAGTCACTTAATATGAAAACTACGAGTTTTGCCCATAGAAGCCGACAGATCTTTTCCGTGTGCTTCTGTGTCTTCCGTGGTTTTACTTTTTTTAAATAGGAAAATTATGACAGAACCACAACAAAACCAACTCGGTAAAACTCTCTGGAACATTGCAGACCAATTGCGTGGTTCCATGAACGCGGATGATTTCCGGGACTATATGCTTTCGTTTTTATTTTTACGTTATCTCTCGGATAACTATGAAGCGGCGGCAAAAAAAGAACTCGGAAAAGATTATCCGAAACTCGCAGATGCAGACAACCGCACTCCTTTGAATGTTTGGTATGAGGCCAATCCCAAAGATACAGTAGAATTTGAAAAACAGATGCGACGTAAACTCCATTATGTGGTGGAGCCGCAATTTCTATGGAGCCATATCGGGGAACTGGCTCGCACCCAAGACAAGGACCTATTAAAAACATTACAGAAGGGATTCAAATACATCGAAGAAGAATCCTTTGCCAGTACCTTCCAAGGTCTCTTTTCAGAAATCAATTTGAGCTCAGAAAAACTAGGCAAAAACTATGAAGAAAGGAATAAAAAACTCTGTGCCATTATTTCCAAAATTGCCGAAGGGATCAGACAGTTTTCCTCCGACTTAGATATCTTAGGTGATGCCTACGAATACTTGATTGGTCAGTTTGCCGCAGGATCGGGAAAAAAAGCAGGGGAGTTTTATACCCCCCAACAAATTTCAACGATCCTTTCTGCCATTGTAACACTCGATAGCCAAGACCCAAGCACGGGAAAAAAGAAAAAACTTGAAAAGGTTTTGGACTTTGCGTGTGGTTCAGGTTCCTTACTCCTCAACGTAAGAAATCAAATTTTGAAAGAAGGCGGAAGTATCGGAAAGATCTTCGGACAAGAAAAAAACATCACAACCTTTAACTTAGCCCGAATGAATATGCTCCTCCACGGGGTAAAAGATACCGAGTTTGAAATCCACCACGGAGATTCTTTGTTAAACGAGTGGGAACTCTTAAATAACCCGAACCCAGCAAAGAAAATGCATTTTGATGCCATCGTGGCAAATCCTCCTTTTAGTTTGCGTTGGGAACCTTCCGAAGCTTTGGGAGAAGATTTTCGTTTTAAAAGTTATGGTCTTGCGCCAAAATCAGCGGCAGATTTTTCTTTTTTACTCCATGGTTTTCATTTCCTAAGTGACGAAGGCACTATGGCCATCATCCTCCCGCATGGAGTTTTGTTTCGCGGAGGAGCCGAAGAAAGAATCCGAACCAAACTCATCCAAGACTCTCATATTGATACTGTTATTGGTCTACCATCTAACTTATTTTATTCGACAGGGATTCCTGTTTGTATTCTGGTTTTAAAAAAGTGTAAAAAATTTGATGATATACTTTTTATCAATGCGAGTGAATATTTTGAAAAAGGCAAACGACAAAACCAACTTTCGTTAGAACATATTGAAAAGATTATCTCCACCTACCAATTCCGAAAGGAAGAAGATAAGTATTCGCGTCGTGTGGGACTCAAAGAAATTGAAAAGAACGATTATAATTTAAATATTTCTCGTTATATCAGTACCGCGAAAGCAGACGAGGTCGTTGACTTGGAACAAGTGAATGCGGAGTTAGTTTCTTTGGAGAAGAAGATTTTGGAAGCGAAGAAGAAACACAATGGGTTTTTGAAGGAGTTGGGGCTAGCGGAGTTGCCGTGAAGGGGGAAGACATAGATTTCATCTTCGTAGAGCACAAGAATTTGCTCTCCTTTAGTTGACAACAACTCCAATTCTCAATACACTAGAGTCATGAATCGAGAGGACGAAAAAACCTTAAACAACCTCATCAAAGGTGGACTTTTGGGAGCAGGGATAACGGCACTTCTCAAAAGACAGGCAGACGGTGAAGATATAGCTGTTGGGGCTCTTCTTGGTGCTGCAATTTTGGCTTCATTGAAGGCTTCGGAAAGAGCGAAGGAAACCAAGATTCCAGTATTAATACAGGAAGGAGATTCTCTTTATTGGAAGCATCACGATGGTCACAAAGAATTCTTCAAAAATTTGCCAAACCACTCAGAAAGTTTACCTAAGAAGTTTAAACTTACTTAGATGAGTAAAAAACGCATTCGTATTTTTGCTGGTCCTAACGGCTCTGGAAAATCTACATTTATTAATGAATTTGAAAGTTCTGATCCGAGATATAAGCTCGGCGTTTATGTAAACGCAGATGAGATCGAAAAGAATCTAAAAAATGATCATTTTTTAGACATCAATCATTATAAGATACAATTTGCAACGGATGAAATTCAAAACTTCTTTCGCCTTTCCCAGTTTTCTCCCAAGAAAAGTGAAATTTTGGATCTTTGGAAATACTTTTCAGTCACGGATAGCAAGTTATGCATTGATGGAAACTTAGAAATAAATTCTTACATAGCAGCGGACTTAGCAGAATTTCTGAGACAAAAATTGCTCGAAGCAAACATCTCCTTTTCATTTGAAACAGTAATGAGTGATAAGCGGAAGCTTGATTTTTTGAAAAAAGCAAAAGAAGCAGATTATGTAATTTATCTTTATTTTTTTTGCACTGTCGATCCTGAAATCAATAAGAACAGAGTTGAAATCAGAGTGAAAGAAAATGGGCATAACGTTCCACCGGAAAAGATAGAAGAACGCTATTATCGTAGTCTAGATAATTTGAAAGAGGCAATTCGATTGTCGAATCGAGCATATCTTTTTGATACTTCAAGTGATACTTTTGAAACGTTATTATTTGCAGGAGTTACAAATGGTGTAGAAGTTGAAAAATTTACTCCAAACAAAGTTCCTTCTTGGTTTATCAATTATGTAGTAGAAAAAAAATCTCCCCCGCGTTAGGGATCTGCAGGGCTTGGTCCGAAGGACGGAAGCGATAGCGCACCCCGAATGAGCCCGACCCTTACACATTCCATTTTCAAAACTCCAACCAAATCGGGAACGCCCATGATATCAAAATTCATTCAGAGAACTTGAGATGATCCAAACCCATGTTCTCATTTCGAACATCCAAAAGAGAAATTTTTGACCTATCCAAATAGGGTGCTTTTCTTAATTTAGGAGGATAGACACGAAGGCATATTTTGCAAAAACACATTGAAACGTTTTCCGATCTGAAATTAGATCGATCCATCCAAAAAGCAGTCGTTGAGACTGGTTATACTAAACCTACACCCATCCAAATCCAAGCCATTCCCTTACTTCTAGACAATCACGATCTGTTAGGTTGTGCTCAAACAGGAACAGGTAAAACCGCTGCTTTTGCTTTGCCTATGATCCACAATTTAATTTCCACGAGGGCAAAACCAAATCCAAAACAACCACGATCTCTTGTGTTAGTTCCCACTCGTGAGCTTGCCATTCAGGTCCACGAAAGTTTTGTTTTATATGGAAAATATACTCAGATTCGAACGGCTGTCATTTTTGGTGGTGTGGGACAAAATCCCCAAGCAAAAGCCATTGCAAGCGGATTGGATGTGCTCATTGCCACGCCTGGTCGCCTGGTCGATTTGATGAACCAAAATTTGGTGTCTTTGAAAAATCTCGAAATATTTGTGTTAGATGAAGCAGATAGGATGTTGGATATGGGTTTTATCCATGACATTCGAAAAATCATTTCGTACTTGCCGAAGCGCAGACAGAATTTGTTTTTTTCTGCAACGATGCCATCTGAAATAGAAAAATTGGCAAACTCAATTTTGGTAGAGCCAATTCGTATCGATATAACACCTGTTTCGTCGACAGTAGAACTCATTTCACAATCTGTGATGTACACAGAACTTGCAGATAAAAAAAATCTTCTCCTTCATTTGTTTAAAGATAAAAATTTTAAAAAAACAATTATCTTTACCAAAACAAAACATGGAGCCAATAAAATTTCGGAACTCTTAAACAAAAGTGGAATCAAAACTGATGTAATTCACGGCAATAAAAGTCAATCAGCTAGACAAAAAGCCTTAGAAGATTTTCGTTCGGGAAAAAACAGAGCCCTTGTCGCAACCGATTTGGCTGCCCGAGGAATAGACATCGATGACATCACCCATGTAATTAATTATGAAATTCCTTATGTTCCCGAAACCTATGTACATCGAATTGGTCGTACGGCACGTGCAGGGAAAAATGGAATTGCCATTGCGATCGCAGAGGCAGACGAAAGGTCACTCATCAAAGACATTGAAAAAGTAATTGGAATTTCGATCCCAGTGGATCGGGACCATCCTTACCATGCAGCGCGGGTTGAATCGCATACAGGCAAAGCTCCCAAAATCCATGGATCTGGAGGTGGGGGCAATCGAGGGCAAAGACGTTCCTCGCGATCGGGAGATCTTTCTTCTGGCCGAAACGGAAACTCAAAGCAGAACTCCAAACAAAACTCAAATCGGAGTCAACGGCAATCGGAAAAAAGAAAGCCAAGTGATTCAGGCAATCGACCTGAGCCTAAAAAATCATCCCCTAGTGCGAAAAAAACGCCAAAAGCAAAAATCTCACGATTTAGATAGTGAGACATTCTATACTGGTAGTTACGCACGTTAGGTTTGGAATCTGCTTACGAAGTATCGATTGGATTCAAGTATAATTTGAAATCAAATCATTTCAAATAGTTTACGAATTGGTTCAAATACAAATAATGATGAATCCAAAGAAGAGCCACGTTTATTTTTAGTAGATGAAATTTAACTAAATAATATTCGATGGGTTTGTTATTGGAAGAGGGCCGGCTTCATTGATATCAGGCTCGGAACCCTCTTTCAAAAATATTTTTAACTTTTTATTTTGATATGAAAGAGTCCAATGAGTACTTACCACCACCATTCAGAATCAGAGTTAATGATATAGAAAGGAATAAAATGAAAAATTCAATCCCTTCGCCTTTCTGGTTACCAAACCAATTCATAAAGAAACCGTTTTCCCAATGAACAAGAAACATCGCAAACATTAGAATGGTTCCCGTATAAAGCGCAAAAAATCGAGTTCCTATACCGAACACTAAACCAATACCTCCGAAAAATTCACCCAGTATCACCAAGAGAGCTATGATCCAAGGAAGACCCATCGTCTTAGTGAAAAAATCCATCGTTCCCGAAAAACCATAACCACCAAAGATCCCAAGTAACTTCTGAGCCCCATGCATCCAAATAACGCTGCCTAAAGCAATTCTCAAAACTAGACTTGACCAACTCCCGTCCGTGCTTAAAATTCTTAAAATTGTTTCCATAGAAACCTCCATTTAGTTGACATGTCAACCAACTAGACATAGCTCCTCATTTATAGTTGACCTGTCAACTATTTTATAGGTTCATTTCATTATGGATGAAAAAAAAGAAAAGTCTGACGGTATCGAAATTTGGAGAAACTTTTTGGTTTTTCATAATGAAATCATCACACAAATCGAAAGTTCACTAAAGAATGCAGGTTGCATCTCACTTGCGTGGTATGACATACTGATTGTTCTCGAGAGATCGAAAGAAAAAAGCTTAACCATGAAAGATCTTATAAAGGAGACGGTGCTTACAAAAAGTGGAGTTTCAAAAATAGTAGATAGAATTGAAGAAGGTAAATTGCTTTCCAGAAAAAAATCTCCATTGGATGCGCGATCAGTTTCCATTCAGATTACGGACCAAGGAAGTGTTGAAGTCAGGCGAGCATGGACTATTTATAAACTAAATATCGAAAAATTCTTTTTAAGCCAACTTAACGCTTCGGAAAAGAATTTAATGGCGAGTATT
This sequence comes from Leptospira meyeri, assembly GCF_004368965.1. Lineage (NCBI taxonomy): Bacteria > Pseudomonadati > Spirochaetota > Leptospiria > Leptospirales > Leptospiraceae > Leptospira > Leptospira meyeri. The sequence goes on from NZ_SORO01000004.1 coordinate 12,373, forward strand.
TTTTCAAAGTTACGATCAAACTTATGAAAATTAAGGTGCCTTTTTTAAGTAAAAGGATTATGATCTAAGAGTTTAAACAATAGATTGTCGATCTGAAAAAAATATCCGGCGAAATTCAATTCGGAGAATAAAAATGGATAATGAAATAATTAAGAAATATTCAAATGAAGACATAACAGTTGTTTGGAAACCAAATGTTTGCATTCATTCCACCATCTGTTTTAAAGGATTGCCAGGAGTGTTCGATCGAAAAAGAAAACCACTGCCTTCTTTCGAAGGCAATTCATTCAGAAAAAAAACTCAATGATTATGTAAACACCTTGCCAATAAATATATTTTACCACTTAGGAATGTCCTTCGCCTATTGATAAGATCCAGGCTCCATATCCAGATGTGACTCCCTTTCCTCGAGACAGAATGCCCAATACCATAGGTAACCAAGCAACTGTACGGCGACGATATTTATCCTCGCATTTGGGATCGCCGTTACGGCTGACCGAGCGTCCTCGTTGAGGAAGAGCCCCACCATTAATTCGTTAATCAACAGTACTCCAATCCAATTGGGAACGCCCAGTGCCTTTGAGTTCCGGCAGACGAACCGGTGATAGATCGCAGGTATAAGTTCAGTAATGGATCATTCAAGCGATATGAATCGCATAATCCTTGTCATATTGCATTTTGCTTAAAGCCGACATAGCTTTTTAAGTAAAAGCATTTAAAGGCCTGTTTTTCTTTCAATCAGCCATTCATATAATGCTTGTTCTATTTCTCTTTTTTGGAACGGTTTCGGCAAAAACGAAGACATTCCGGCACGAATGCATTTGTCTTGATCATCCTGGAAGGCGTCAGCAGTAACTGCAATGATGATTGGTTTGGGAAAAATCCTTTCGTCTTTCAAAATCTCTTCGGAGGCCCCGATACCATCCAGATTGGGCATATTGATGTCCATAAAAATCAGATGGAATTCGTTTGTTTGGGCCTTTGTTACTGCTTCCCAGCCGTCTTTCGCCACATCATGACGAACTTTTAATTTTTTCAAAAAACTGGAAAGTAGAAACAGGTTGGTAGGATCATCTTCCGCAATCAGCACATTTGTGTTAGATGGTAATTTAGAAAGATCCACCGAATCTTCGGATCGTATGACTCTGGACATTTGGTTGGGAAGAAGTCTGAGTTCAATTTCAAAACAAGAACCGGTGGGAAAATTCTTTTTTACTTTCAATTCTCCGCCCATCACATCCATTATTTTTTTAGAGATGGCAAGACCGAGTCCAGTTCCACCGTATTTACGGGATATGCTTGAATCCAACTGTGTGAATCGTTGAAACAAAGAGCCTATTTTGTCTTCCGGGATTCCTATCCCCGTATCCCTTATCGAAACTATGTATTGAATCCAGTTTCCTACTTCTTCCTTTTTAGAAGAGAGAAGGATTTTGATTTCTCCAGATTCTGTAAATTTGACCGCATTGGAGATTAGATTAAATAACACTTGTTTGATTCTGTTTTCGTCGCCATGAGCTAAAAATATAAAATCAGGATCAAAGTGGACTTCAAATCGAACTTGTTTCTGTTCCGCTTGGTGCTTAAAAATCCCTTCCGCAAGTTCGAGTAGAATTTTCCAGGAAAAATCGGATTCTAATAATTCTATTTTCCCCGCTTCCAGTTTGGAATAATCCAAAATGTCGTTCAATATGGTCAAAAGAGATTGTCCGCTGTCCTGAATCATCTTTAGATATTGTGCTTGATCCTTTGAAACATTTGTCATTTTTAAAAGTTCCGTGATTCCCAAAATTCCGTTCATGGGAGTTCTGATTTCGTGACTCATTGTTGCTAAAAATTGAGACTTTGCCTTGTTCGCGGTTTCTGCTAGTTGTTTGGCGGTCTCGTATTCTTCCGTGCGGAGTTTTACCTGCAATTCCAATTCATATTTTTGGTATTCTTTTAGATTCAAGAGTTCTGTATGGGTTCTGTTTTTTTCTTCCAAAGTTTCACCGAGTTTTTGAACTAATTTTTCTTCCTCCTGCAATGCCTTTGTTATTTTTTTTGATAATAGAACCGCTTGGATGAAGATAAATAATAATACCCCCAAATGGGAGAGATAACCTGTATGAATCAATCCGTAATTGAATAAAATATCGTTCAGTAGGGTAACCGCAGAGATGGAATAGGCAATGAGCATAAGTCCCGCGCCATCTCTTTTTCTAAAAAAAGCTCTGATGAACAACGGTACATACAGTATGATTGCAATCATTGCAAAACCAAAGAGATACAATGCGTAATGTGTGAAAGTGGAAACCGGCAAAAACAAAGTTAGTAAAAAACTAAAGAAAACAAATTTGAGTATTTTTGTAATTATTTTGGGGATGTCCTTCGGAAATAATAGATCGTAGAGTGTTACCATAGAAACTCCGATCATATAAATCACTCCGAACAGCAGCCGGATATAAGAATCAAAATCCAGATTGGGAAATAGATAATAAAACGTATGAGTTTCAAAATTCAATTGTCGAATTCCCATAATCATACAGAAAAAACCGAACATCAGATATTCTTTGGAACGGAATCTTGAAAGATAAATTATCAGGTGGTAAAAGCCGATGAAGATGATTGCAGAAGAACTCGCAATGTCCCGTATAACAAGATTAATGTGTTGCCTTTCTATTGATTTCCATTCTCCAAAATATAGAGGTTCCCAAAATCCGTGATTTTCATGATTGAAGTTGGATACCCAAACGACGATTGTCACTTCATCGGAAAGATTCCCCAGATAGGCCGTGCCTGGTTTCAGGTCAGGTTTCATTGTTTCAAAACTGTCGCCTGTTTGTCCCACTTTTACCACAGAACGGGCGTTAACGAAAATTTCGAATGCGGACATGATTTCCGTCCAAAATAATCCGTAGGTTATTTCCCGTTTTGGAAGTTTGAGTTTGAGTCTATAGGTTCCCTTTCCGAAAATCGGTAGGTTTTTTCCGTTTATTTTGTAGAATTTCCAAAAAGAGGGAACTGGAAAATAACCCTGGCATTTTTTATTCCAGACGGACTCATCCGATTCGGGAGGAATCAATTCATCCCAACAAAATTCCCAATCTCCTTTCAAATTTATCACAGTTAGATTAGGTTCCCATGAGGAAAGATCCATTGATCCGGAATTTATATCGGGGAGGGGAGATGTTGCGACTTTACAAAAAGAAAAAAATATAAAAACTACAAGTAGCGGTGAAAAATAAATTTTTTTAAAAAAAGAAAGCGAATTTACCATAAAACTACCCATAGGCGAGAAAGTAATAGTGCGTTTGACTCAAATGAGAAAATTTGCTTGTACTGAAGCATCATATCTCTTATATAGAGTGCAATCTATTTATTTTATACTCTAAAAAGCAGATGAAATGGACAAAACGCTAACCGTAAATTGAGATTAAATTTGTTTCTTTCAAAAGCAAAACCAGTTTGCTTAAAGTCTATACAGCAAAAGCTCGTTACCATCTCCCGACTGTCTCGTATTCCTATTCGAATCGCTGTGCTCCGTTATCCATGTCTTCGCTTCCGATGAAAACAATCTTAACTCAAAGAAAAAAACATTCTAAAATTAACTCTTCCTAAAAGACTTCTGGCGGATCGGTTGATTATTTGAGGTAAAAATATCTGTCGATCAGATTGTATTTCTTTTTCAATGCCTTCTCTTTCTTTGAGAATTGAAAAAATGGAAGACATTTGAAGTCATTGCATTTAGCCACCTAGTAGGAGACCATATTTTCTATTTAGACAGAGTTTCTTCTTTTTTAAAATGAAAGGTATATTCAACATACGTGTTATTTGATCTTTCTGTTGGTGGTGGAAATTCCCAGGAACCAATTTCATTCTGAATGCATTCGGTTAGAATGTTTGAGGAGAAATCAGAATGAATGAGTTCTACTTTGGTTGGATCTCCGTCTGGTTCTATCTGCCAATCAAACTGAATTTTTCCTTCTTCTCGTTGAGGTTTTGATTTTAAATAGTCATTATAACAATTTTGAATCTTTTTTTTGTGTTTGGCGATGGTTAGATTCACTTCTCGTTTGTGATAAGGGGTGAGACCTCGTGCGTCTACTTGGTTTGATGTTCGAGAACGGGAATCATTATGTGAGATGGGACGGAGGAAAAGGAGATATACTACGATCCATAGAAGAGTTGTTACCATAACGAGAAGGATTTCTTTTTGGAATGGAATGGTTTTTTTCATTTATTTTCTAATAAAAACATAGGCGGCACCGGAAGATACAGCAGAGTTATCCGAACTGGCTGTAGGTCCATTCGTGATTGTATTTTCATTGCTATCTTCTTGGTTTGCTCCCGCAACAATCGTATCCCCAGAAAGTCCAATTGCAATTCCGAGTCGGTCATCTGGATCAGCATTTGGTGCTTTGAGATATGCATTCAAGGCCCAATTGGATCCTGTCCTACCATAAACAAAAATGGCACCAGACCGAGGTGAAGCGTTATCGATGCTGATCGTTGGTCCATTTGTCACTGTCCTCTGGCTACTATCTTCATAAAGGACACCGACAGCAATCGTATCCCCCTCGATGGCGAGTGAGGTGCCAAAATATTCGTCTGCTTTTGCGTTTGGTGCTTTGAGATAAGCTTCATGGGTCCAGGTAGATCCCGTCCTCTTGAAAACATATGCTGCACCTACATTGGTTGCGGAGTTATCGGAACTCGCAGTTTGCCCGTTTGTGATCGTGATCTGATTGCTAGCCTCGGCAAAAGCGGCGACAACAATTGTATCTTTATTAATGGCAACATCCTCGCCAAATTGATCGCCAGCATCTGCATTGGGAGCTTTGAGGTAGGCTTGTTCTACCCAAGTGGAACCAGTTCTTTGGTATACGTATGCGGCGCCAGCACTAGTCGCACCATTATTGCTACTTGCAGTTCCACCGTTGGTAATGGTTGTTTGGTTACTATCTTCTAGATTGGCACCTGCTACTATGGTGTCGCCTGAAATGGCTAATCCTTTTCCGAAAAAATCTTGGGTTTCTACATTGGAAGGTTTGATATAAGCCTCTTGGGACCAGGTGGAACCCGACCTATGGAATACATAGATGGCCCCAGAATCTGTAAACGAGTTGTTTCCACTTGCTGTAGGACCATTGGTAATGGATGTTTGGTTGCTATCCTCCAAATACGATCCCACGACAATGGTATCACCAGAGATCGCTACAGGAAATCCAAATTGATCACCTGCTTCTATGTTAGACGGTTTGATATAAGCTTCTTGGGCCCAAGTGGAACCAGTCCGTTTGAATACATAAACTGCCCCAGCATTTGATGCAGAATTGTCCCCACTTGCAGTAGGACCATTGGTAATGGTCGTTTGATTGCTATCTTCCAAATTGGCACCAACGACAATCGTGTCTCCATCAATAGCGACGCTGATACCAAATTGGTCACTTGCTTCGGCATTGGGTGCTTTGATATATGCTTGTTGGCTCCAAGTGGAACCAGTCCTTTGGAATACATAAACAGCACCCGCTAAACCCAGAGAGTTATCGCTACTGGCACCTTCTCCATTCGTAATTGTAGTTTCGTTACTTGCTTCTCCGACAGCTCCGACAACAATCGTATCTCCAGAAATGGCAACAGCATATCCAAATACGTCACTTGCTTCTGCATTCGGAGCTTTTAGATAGGCTTGGCTTTCCCAAAGTTTGATGGGAGTTTGGATGCGGAAGCCACAATACGGCACTGGACCTTGCGCAGAAGATGATAAAAGTAGGGTCGAGAGATAACTGTCAGATCCCGGATCACAGGGATTATTCAATGTTAATCGCTGGCAATTGATCGAAAAAAAGATTGTGAACAAAGCTAAGATGCTTGGAAGCGAAATCGAGTGAAGTTTGAATTCTGTCATTTTTGTTAATTGCTTTGCATTCATTTCAATAGGATTAAAATGATTAACATTTGTTACCAAAAGTCTTGAATTTGAACCAAGTCATGCAAGTATTTTTCCTAGTTTCTAGAAAATGGGTTCTAATTTTTTAGCATATATTTTAAATTTGCATAAATATGAAATATATCAACCGGAGAAAATTTATCAAACCGAATTGTTGCAATCGTATTTGCCTCTATTTCTAATTGCTCTTTGTTTAATTCTCCACCGGTAAAGTCTTTTAATGAACTTTTAAAAAGCCCAAATGACATTTTTGCAAAACTCTTTAAATCATTCACCTGGCTCAAATCAATGAACTCATGTGATTGGGACTTGAATTCGATATTCTCTTTATTGATTTGAATGCTTCGTTCCTTTTCACTCAGGTAATATTTGAAAAAGATATTTCTAATCTGCGAAGATGGTATTTTGATTTTATCCTTTGAATATATAAAGTGATTTTTGTTAAGAATGATTTTGTTTCGCTTCCATCTACTGGAGAACAGAACCAATAGATTGATCAAAAATAGTATTAACGAAATCATAAATGCAATGGAGACGAATGCCAAGGAATTTCCTAAGGTATCAAATAATGTTTCTAAATCGATTTGGTTAATGTTTTTGTTTAATGAACTAAATATGTTTTCCCAAGTTTGTCCTCCTTCTTTGGAAGAGATGGAAACTAAGATCGTTGCAGCAAATCCCAATATTAACATGAGAATGACAGAAATTGTGATCCATTTAACTTGTCTTATGGGAGAGTAATTTTTCCAATCGATAATTAATTCATTGCGATTATTTTCCAAATTCAATTGTCTACTCCTCAGTTTGTTTATGGGCATAGTATTTTTGGATATATTCATTAAGGATATGTAATTCCTTATGGTTTCAAGGTTCTCTTCTGCGTATCTTGAATCTTTGGAACCATCCGTTACCTCCCAAACAGTTCCATCTTTTAATCTCATGATTACAGAAGAAAATCGATCTTCAAATAAAGATTTACTTGAACTTGGAGCAACCTGATAATTTCTAATTGAAAATTCAGAAATTTCCTCGTATGGAACTGAAGCTTTTTTTGCGACTGAACTATTGTGATAAATTTCAACAACGGCCTCATGATTATTGAAAACTACCTTTTCGGGAAATTGTCTCAATACTCTCCCTATAAATAAACTCGCTATCAAAAATCCACCACCAATTAGTGAAGAAACAATCATTGTGAGCAAATAATTTTCAATTTCAGAGTCACTTTTTGGTTCAAAAAATTTAAGCCCAAAATAAGCAACCGTGGCAATCAATATGGCAATGGAACCAATACTCAGTAAGTACAATCTAGCCTTACCAACGCTTAACCTTTCAATGATTAGTCTGTCCTGTTGAAAATTTAATGTATATTTCATTTTATATAAAATTATTGATAGGTATGTTCAAAGATTATTTAGTCAATTGAATTAATTCCAATTAGTGGGGAATTTTTCTTTCAAATCAATGGTCATTCTGGCTTTATTCAAATGATTCGTTTTGAACGAGAACTTGGAATACTTTTGGACTTGTCTTCTCAGTCCCGGTTTTTTTAACCATTTGGAAATTTCCTAACTCTTTTTTTATTACCAATCACCAAGAACACAGTGGGATTAAACTTATAGAAGACATGGTATATGTTAGGTGAGATTAGCTTGAAGGAATGATCACGCCAATGGTAGTCTAAGTAAAAGATTTTATTTAAGATCACTGGTGTATGTCCAGTCGCGAAGTGCTGCTGGATCAGCCACGTGATACGAATCGCCAGAGCTTGATTATATTAAAATATTCAAGTTGTTAACGTGTATCTGTTGATTATAACGTTGTATCTTAACTTATTGTCGAATACAAATGTTTGGGAAAGCCTTATATCGAAAGATGTGAGGCATTTTTTAAATTTAATTTTTGGTCCGAATGGGAAACTGATTCACGATTTGTTGGAAACTATCTGAAATTATTTGACAATCAGCTCCGTTAATTTGAAATTCAAAAATAAAGAGTCAAGTTTTGAAATCGATTCCGCATTTTTAGTATTTCCAATCCAACAAGCAACCAATTGTCATCATAAAAGAAATCATCTGACTATTTAGAAATTTGTCCTAAGTTCGATATAAACTTTAGAGTATGAGAGTAGACCGCAAAATCACAATCAAAACGAAAGAAAAAGAATTGTTGCGTTTGGATAGAGAACTTTCCAAAATTCGAGATGAAATTAATTCTCTGCCTTCGATTGAATTGAAAAAACCTATCTTTCATTCTTATGGATTGGTTTGGTATTTGAAATTACAGACTTCCAAATACAGAGAGGCATATCTTTATATTATTGAAGCGTTTTCGAAAATCAAACGAGTGAAAAATTTAAAAAAAGTCCATCAAATGGAACCAGAGCCAATTATTTTAGATAAAGGGGAATACCGAACGCTAGTGGCAAAATACCCTGATGCGATTCGTTGGTTTCTCAAACGTAAAAACAAATTCAATGTAACCGAATATATCTTCAACAAAGTGGAAATTTTAGAAAAGAAATTTGTTAAAGTGATGATCACTCATAGGAAAGAGATCAACCCTAATTTAGAAAGCCGCAAACGTGAGATTGAAGATATTATTTATACAAATAGAGAAAATTTAGGTAAATTAGATAATTTATTCGGAAATCGTTATGAATATACTTCCAAATCTTATAAGCTAAAATTGCAGCTATATGATTTGATTTATCCGATCCAGATAGAAACTTAAAACCATTGATCGCTTCAATCAATCATGTATTTTGAATTTCTATCTTTCTTACAAATATCGTTTTATCTGGAAAATAAAAACGTAATTACCTAAACTTTAGTTTTACTTGGTTTAACTCGAGATCCTTAGTTCTCCGGACTTTCTACCCACAATGCATGGACTGTATCAAAAAACTCTTTTACCTTCCGTATCTTACCTTGGTGCAAAGTAAATAGAAAATGATATTGGTTGTTATAATGTTTCCCAGTAGACTTTCTAATTCCGTGTGATTCGGCAACTAGGCTCACTCGTTCCTCTTCTCCCGTCAGTTCTTTCAAAGTAAACTGGAAGTTCTCAAATGCACGGAAGATCATTTTAAAGCCAAATGTTATCTTTTTAAAGTCGTAATCGCCTGAAACAGGTATGGTTCCAACAATCCACCAATGTAAGTCATCATCTAATAATTCGAATGCCTCTTTCAAATTTCGTTCATTCAAGTGTCTAAAAAAATCGATAACGATTTTTTTGTTTTCATGTACATTCATATGGGGTTCCTTCGTAATGGGTATTTTTTGAAACCAGAACTAGAATGGTGATCCGATCGGTCTATTTTGGCGATAGTGCACCCTCTGTCGATCAAAAAGTTAAGTTAAAATATAGCATTCATTTTTGTGGCTTAGGTGATTCTTCATAGCACATTCCAATGAATGAGAACGAAAAAAACTTTTGGAAATATTCGAAGATGAAGCTCTTTTTCTAAACCTCTAAACAAACCACTTAATACACTGCGGTTGATATTCCTTTGACAAGGATTTGACCAATTTCCCGAATTTCGAACCAATCATTTAATGAATATTTGCCGACTACTTGTTTGAATAAAGTGCCAAATATAGTCTTGATTGCATCACCGTTAAACTTATCAATTGCGCCTTTGAAAATAACGTTCGTGATACGATAAGGACGATCATTTAGAAACTAAACAACTTCTTCAGCAGATCTCTGTTCTAAGAATTTCATAAAAGATGGGATATCTGAAAAAGAATGGTTATTTCGTTGTTTTCGTCACCATGTTCTAACTGGGCATTGTTTTTATAAAACTCACTGACCGACTGTGAAGGAAGATATCGCCCCACTAGTCCAGGCCGATCTTTCCATCTGCCCAGTAGGCACGAACTTTTATTTTGTTAGTTGGGATGCCGGAATTTTTCAAATAGTTTCTGACTTGTTGGATAGAACTTGCCCGTCCGGTTAAAAAAATCTTCGTATCGGAGATCTGTGAGATGTGGTCCGAAATTTCTTTTGCAATTTTTTGGAGATGTGAACTATCAGGGGATCGTTCTATCATTCTTTGTCCCGTAACTCCTAATTTTTCTAGAGTTTCTTTACTTGTTTCTACTGAAGTCAGCTCAAAAAATATATTAGATTTTTTTCCAACTTTGTTTTGCAGAACCTTCGCAATACCAAAAGAAGTTTCGTCGCCGAATAGGATGGCATCTCCCTCAAGATTTGAAAAATCCAATGACTCACGAGGGCCAAAAACTTCGCAAGGGTTACCAACTTTTAAGGCATTGATCCAATGGGAAGCTGGACTTTCATTACGATGATAACATAATAACGAAAGTTTGCCTTCGACTTTATCAACGTTAATGGGAGTGTAAGTACGGTATGTAAAATTTCCGACATCGATCTGCACTTTGCCACCAGGCACCCATTTTGATTCTTTTAATTTTTTTCCAGACATTTCGATGAGAACAAAAGTGTTCGTTAGCCGTTCTATTTTTGAAATTTTGGTTTGGGTTAAAAAAATACTGAAGACGGATTTTAGAATACGTTTGAATAATGAACTTTTTTTCGACATTTGATTCTCCATTGAAAAGAGCAAAGGTGTTAAGTGTTACCGATACATTCGATTGCTTATCAGAATACCATTTAATTCTGCCAGTATCAGTTTCCCGATGGAACTGGAATTATATCAAGTCAATAGCGTTTTTTGATCAATCGCATTTATTTATTTTTATCGATAAACTTCAGGAATTCAGGAGATTGATTCCATTCCTTATAAAATTGACCGTCCTCTTCGTTGTCATAAAGAATTCGAATATCATAATGTAGTTCTAATGCCTTTTTTAAGAATTCAAACGTTTTGGTTTTATCTTTTTTTGACATATAATGATAAATGGCAAGGTTGGCATAAGGATAGGGAGACCCTGGATCACAATCCTTTGATTTTTCTAATTCGATTTTTGCTTTTTCCCATTCTGATTTCAGTAAATACACCCAACCAAGATTGTTATAGGAAATACAACTTTGAGAATTTAGCTGGATGGATTTTTTGAGATCTTGTATCGCTAAATCGTGTTTTTTTAAGTTTGTGTATACGAGTGCTCTTTTGAAATAGGGGAGGTATTCGTTTGGGTTTAGTTGGATCGCTTTTTCAAGATCATGTATGCCTTTTTTTTCTTCACCTAGCAGATAGTATGCGTAACCTCTATTATTCAGCAAGTGATGGTTATTTGGATCTAAGTTTAAACCAGATGAAAAAGCTGTAGTGGCTTTTTTGTAATAACCTTCTTTTAATAATTGATAACCATGATTGGAAAAACAATATACTTTATCTTTTGAGTCTTTACAGAGATTAGGATCTAATGGTTCATAATGATCATCAGCTTTTGCATTGGAAGAACGAAATTGGTCGCTAATTCCATAGGTGAATGGTGAATTGGATAAAAATCCACTAAACATAAAGCCTCTAAAATCTTTATAATTAACTTCCACCCATTTTGCTCTAATGTTTTCGATCGTATCTTCTACATCAGTGTACTTCAGTATCGTAACTTCCTTTCCAAAAGGTACTAATGTGATTTTGGCATTGATCTTCCCTGGTTTTTCTCGGAGGAACAATCCAGATTTAGCAGTAACATAGGCAATACTTTCGTTATATTCTGATTTTTTAGAACTAAACGAAGCACAATTAATCAGTAGGGCGACAACGAAATAAAGAATAAGAAACAAAAACGATCGCATTGTGTTTGTTTTGCTTTTCATACTAGAATGTATTTTTTTGGCGGATCGAAATTGGTGTCAATAGGGAAATGCGAATATAAATTGATGAATTTGGAACGACTGATTAATTACATGGAAGTCCTAAATACTAAATAAGCAAAAATGAAATCAATAGAAACGGACGGCATCGGTAATGCATACTTGCCAAACGAAGCGCTCCCCGGAGTAACCCGACCCTTAAACTTCCAATTTCTGAAGCTCCTATCCCATTGGGAACGCCTGCATACCAACGTTCTTACTTCTTACGCAACAACCACGCCGTAGGGACAAGAAAAAATAAAATGAGAATTCCGAATCCAATGATGCTAAGCCATATATTCAGAAAAGATAATATGGTAACGAAGGCGTAAATATAAGGGCCTTTGATAAAATGTGAAGTGATTTTTTGGATTTCGATTGGGTTGGATTCTGGATTGAGTAGTTCTTTCTTTTTGACTCCATACCTCCAGACGAGGTTGAACGGGATCCCTCCGATGGCAATCCAAGCTCCATAAAGAAAGACTGCAAATTTAGCATTTGTATCGTTTTGTAACATGTATTCTCCGAGCATTTCAGAGCAGAATGGAATAAAAATTACGTTTAACAAAAGCAGGTTATTTAAGATCATTAGGTTATGATCTACGTATTTTACATGTCGGAAGATGGTATGGTGATTTGTCCAGACCACAGTGATGATCATAAAGCTAATAAAAAAACTTAAAAAACTTGGCCATCTTTCTAAAAGAGCAAAAAGTAAACTGCTTCCCCCAATTTCTTCGGGATGGGGGATTTTGATTTCTAAAGCCATGAGAGTGAGAGCAATAGAAAAAATAGCGTCGCTATAAGCCACCATCCTTCCTGATTCAGTGAGAACGGGAGCCGGATTTGTATTTTTTGAAGTAGTTTTCGAAACCTTTTTCTTTGTTGCCATAGACCACCTAAACGTTTATCTACGATGAAATTTTAAGGAAAGAAATTCAATTCATTCCCAGCTTTTCTCAAAAGATTTTGAAGAGAAAATTTGAATTGCAAAAAAAGAAAAACCAAGGCCAATCGGTGCAGTTTAGAGGAGAAGGAGAACTGTATGGAAAAACGATTTGGAACCTGGGCCGAGATACTTGATATAATGATTTTGATAGGTACTTTGGTTGTGTTAGGTGCTTGGATTTTAGGTGTTCCTTTGTTTTACAGAACCGATGGTCCAGTATTGTCTATTTTTACAGCAATTTCACTACTCGTGATTGTGGGTTTGCGACTCTCCACCAGGCATTTCCATCTCTGGCCTTTTACTGCCAATCTTGCCTTTTTAATGATTGTGGGTGGTGGCAATATTTCTTCTATTTTGATGTTGTTATCGGCTCCAGCGGTTCATATCAATCCTAAGTCTACTATGGTGATGACTTCTGTTTTTACTTCCATTGGTCTTGTGTTTTTTAGTATTTATGAAATCCTTTTGTATCTCCGCAAAACTCCCAAAAGCATTTGGATTCTGGATGATATTTTAATCCACCTAGCACTTGTTCCTGGAGGAATTAGTTTAATAGGACATATCTTCCAAAATCCAACTTATCTCAGTATGGCAATGGATCCACGAGTTGGAATTTCCCCACTCGAGATGGTGTTTATGGCAACTCTTGCTCTTTCTACAATTCTATCGAATCCCAATTTGTTCCTTTGGAAATTTTTAAAAGGGGGACTGACCAACCAATTGACCTTTGCCGCTTTGTTTATCAACCAATACATTGCTCCCGTCATCTATTTGTTAATTGTCGGAACCAATTGGGAATCAAAAAGTTTTGGACCAGAGTTGTTTATTTTTTTTGGAGGAGTCATTTCCACTTTAGGTTTTCTTTTGTTCCAAGCAAAGATGGAAGAGGTTATGGTAAAAAACACATAAAATGAATGATGGATTTAAAATTGAACATTGGAAAGGAGAAGGGAATGTCTAAAAGTTTTGAACTTCCAAAAGATTTTTTATTGGGTTCGGCAACTGCAGCGACACAGATTGAAGGAGGGGATACCAATAACAATTGGTATCATTGGTCTTTGGCTGGTAAAGTAGGGAAAGGTGAGTCCAGTTTTACTGGAGCAGATCATTACGCACGTTATGTGGAAGATGTAAACCTTCTTTCAAAACTCAATCAAGAATGTTATCGGATGAGTATTGAATGGAGTCGGATCCAACCTGCTGAAGGCGAATGGTCCAAGGATGCAGTGGAACATTATCGTGATGAGTTTCGACTACTTTTGGAAGTCGGGATCAAACCTCTTGTGACTCTGCATCATTTTTCTTGCCCCGAATGGTTTCAGAAAAAGGGCGGATGGTTAGGAAAAGATGCAGTGAAAGAATTTCTTGATTTTGTTGAATTTGCAGTAAAACAGTTTGGTGATCTTGTTTCTGAGTGGTGTACCATAAACGAACCAAATGTATTTGCTAATGATAGTTATGTGGATGGTAAATATCCTCCCGGAAGTTATGGAGATATCCCCGCATATTTAAAAGTCACTCGGAGACTAATCTTGGCTCACCTGAAATCCTATAAACTCATTCATAAAATCCGAACAGAATCTAATTTTATTGGACCAACGAAAGTTGGATTTGCGCACCATCTTGCCATTTTTTCACCTCTAACTTCTCATCCTTTGGCCCGTCTTGGTTGTTTTCTGAGCGATTATCTTTTTCACGAAATCCAAACAAAGGGATTTGTCGAAGGAAAGTTATCTTTCCCCATTGGATTCGGTTATCCGGAAGGTAAGGGTGTGTTTTGTGATTTCATTGGAATCAATTATTATTCCCGCCATCTTTTCAAAGTTAGTTACAATCCAGGAAATTTATTTGCCGTACCAATGGTTGATCCTCAGTGTCCTGATTCTCGAAAAAATGACTTGGGTTGGGAGATTTATCCGGAAGGTCTGTCATTCGTTTGTCATCGAATTTGGGATCAATACAAACTTCCGATTTACATTACTGAAAATGGGATTCCTGATGAAAAAGACGAAAAGAGAGAAAAATACATTTTTGATCATTTAGCAGAGATTCGTCGGCTTTTGGATGAAGGTGTGTCTGTTCAAAGGTATTATTACTGGTCATTTTTAGACAATCTTGAGTGGAATGATGGGTACGGACCAAAATTTGGACTTGTTGAAGTAGATTATAACAGTATGAAACGGAGAATTCGAAAAAGTGGGCTCCGTTATGCGGAAATATGCAAAACTAAAAAAGTGTCTTTCCATTCATAAAAATTTTTTAATCAAAATTTCTGACTTAGGTTGGCGTTGCTGAACGATGTAGGTATCCCACTTAAGTCAGAAAAAAAATTTGATCTTTATTATCCCGAATTCAATTCATTTTACTTTTTAGAATTTTGGCTCAGAAGATAAGAAACAAAAATAATCACAAGAATGGAATCAAATAAAAGAGCGATCCCTGATTTCATTATGTAGGATTGTCCATAAATCAAATTGAGCAAAACAAATGTGCTTTTGCTAATTGAGGAAACAATAAGAATTAAATTGCGATTTGGTTCGTTATAGGCACCATATACTAACATCCCTCCGGTAAGTGCGATGAGAGCTCCCCAGTTGCGAACAATGATATTCGCCAAATCTCCGTTTAATGTATCACCAAATGTTAACATGAGTCCGAGTGTTGGGTGTAATGCGGAAAGTATCATGGAACAGGTAATAATACCCGAACCTACCATAATCCATTTGATATTGGAAAAAATAAAATTCATCTTGATAACCTCGGAGATCAAAAAGAACAGAATTCGAGAAAAAATCCAGAGTTTTATTTGATTTCATTGAAATACATTGTCATTTTTCGTCTTACAAATATGAATATAACTACCATTTATTCTTTATTAGCAAGAACGGGTGGCTTTAAATTCACTGCCCGAAACCATAGTTTTTTTAACTAACCAGTTCTTTTATTTGAAATTTAATTCAATGGGTAGAATCGATGAATATAACAATCGCAAGGGAATTGATCTGACATGAAAATTAGCAAAACTGTTTTAAGTTTTTTAACTGAGTTAAAATTGAATAACAACAGAAACTGGTTTCTTGAAAACAAAGATCGTTATGTTGCCATTCAGAATGAATTAGTATTAATGACGGGATACCTTTTGGCAGGAATTGAAAAGTTCGACAAAAGTGTACAAGGAGTTGATCCAAAATCATGCATCTTTCGCATCTATAAAGACGTTCGGTTTTCGAAAGACAAAAGTCCTTATAAAACTCACATTGGGATATTTTTGAGAGGTGGGAATAAGAAAATTGATGGCACCGGTTATTATCTTCACATAGAACCAGATCATTCGTTAGTCGGTGGGGGTTGTTATGGACCTGATCCAAAATCACTACATAAAATAAGGGAACGAATGATCAGTGATACAAAAAGGTTCAAATCAATTTTAGATGATCGTAAATTTGTTCAGGATTTTGGCACGGAATTTTATGCAGAAAAATTAAAGACGGCACCCAAAGGATTTGCAAAAGATCATCCACTGATTGAGCTCTTAAAATACAAAGGATTTGCTGTTGCCAAAAAAATAAAAAATTCGGAATTAACTTCCGACCAATTTTTAAACGAAACTTTAAAATCGTACCGTAATATATATCCATTAAACCAGTTTTTGGAAAAGGCAATGGAACAAAAATAGGCTAAGTGAATTGAGATAGAAGTAAAAGAAATGTTGATGGACCGGGATCTTTGATACTTATTTTCGTAATGGAATGAAGAGGAAAGAATGAAAAAGTTTGTCTATCAATTCTTCGTTTCATGCTACTCTTTTGCGATATATTTCTTTTTTTTGTTATTCTTCGTTTCCTGCACCGAAAATTCTTCAGAGGTTTCCTATCTACCAGAAAAGCTACCTTCCGAAGAAACGATTAAAGAAACGTTGTCATCTAATTTGAATTTGGCGAAATTGAATGCTCAAACAAAATTATTGGGAAAATCTTTAGCAGTCTGGAAAGATGAGGAAAAAAAATTAGTATCAGAAAAGGAAATAAATCTGTATTGGCAAAAGGAAAAAAAATTAACACCGAAACTTATTGTTGATACAGATTTAATTGATAAACAAAGAGATTCAATACGGATCCGGATTGTTTGGAGCCGAATCTTCCACAAAACGGGGATTGCACTAAAACAAAAACCGATTCAGGCAACGAATTTAAATTTATTCAAACAACTTAATCTGAAATTTTCACCTAATTTTGGTTCATCGAATGCTAAATGGATTATTGTTGAATGGAGTGATTATTTGTGTAATTTCTGTCGTGATAGTTTTCCACACACAAAGAATCTTTTGTCAAAATACAAAACTCAAATTTTATATATTCACAAAGATTTTCCGTTAGATGGAGAATCGAAAGAGGGGTTACTTCCCTTGGCTTTAGGTCGTTGTTTATGGGAGAAAGATCCAAAATATTTCTTAGGGCATATGCAGTTGTTATATTCTAATTCCAAAAAGATATTGCGTGGTGATGATCTGCAAGTCAAGGAATGGGATGCGATAACGGATTGCCAACCCAAGACTCTCCCTGAAAAATATTTTTCTCAAGTGCGAAGTGAAATGAACGAAGCTATGAAATTTGGTGTAGGTTCTGTTCCTACATTTTGGGTCAACGGGCGTTGGGTGGTCGGAGCATTAGATTCTCAATCTTGGGAACGGGTTTTGGAAGACACCGTAAGTCATTAAAAAATATCTTGCCTTCTTTAAATAATAAGTTCTTCTTGATCCACGTTTGATAAGGACTGGCAATGAATCGTAGATCGTACATCTTTCCCATTTTGGTCTCATTTGTTCTTTTGACATTGAATTGTGGTAAAAGACTCCACTTTTCGATGGTGACTTCTACATCAATGGAAAATGGGCTCCCTTTTCTCGTGTTAGATGGAAAAGAGTGGAAAGCAGAAGGTGGTGCGGAGTTTGTCAAATTGCATTTTTATGCAGACAATTCTTTCCCTTTGAGCAAGGTTACAATAGAATCGTGTTCTGGACAATTCAAAGACCGAATAGCTGCCTATGTTAACTTTGATGAAGTTTATGCAAGTACAGATGTTCAAAAATCAAATTCAGAAGTCATATTTGATCCGATCGTACAAGCAAGATCTGTTACATTAAATTTTCAAAGAAACCAAAATATCTGCCTTAAGTCCGTTAAGTTTTACGATGAAAAAGGTGGGTCGTACAGAACGTACGCTCCTGAAATTGTCGCCGGGACTGTTCTCGCTTCTGAAACTGCTTCTCCAGAGCCAACTTATTCCGTTATGAATCTTTTTGATTCTAAATACGAAAATGGTTATTCATCGATTAAAGGTGGAGTTGGAGTTACATTCAATTTCGAATTTGCAGATAAGAAAAAAATATCGGTACTGAAAATCTGGAACGGATACCAACGATCTGATGTCCATTGTATAAAAAATGGTCGTGTAAAATCTTTTCTTTTGACAGGAGAAGATGGATACTCTGCAAAAATCAATGTAGAAGATACAATGGGTAGTCAAGAAATCCAGCTACCTACTCCTTTTAAAGGCAAAAAATTAACGATGAAAGTGGAGGAGATTTATCCTGGGCTAACGGAAAAAGGAATCGTCTTGTCTGAGTTACGTTTTGGTGATGACGGAGATTGGTTTGCAATGGACACTCTCCCTAAATCCAAGGATACAGCCGCTAAAAACTTTGATTCCTTTGCGAAAGCTTCCTTACGTAAGGTGTTAAATCGTGGTTTGACGGGAAGAGAAGTATCCTCCATGGTTTCTGAGGAGATCACTGATCTGCCGGCAGGAGCGGAGAACGAGGTTGCTGTGGAAGAAAATTTAGATCCACCCACTTCTTCTGATTGGACAATTCGACTCCGGTCAGATGGGACATTCTTTTTAGAAGGATCCACTGCTCGCACTAATTACGATGCTGGTGAAGAAAGTTCTCATCGTTTTTATGGAATGGGGAATTATGAAATTAAAGAAATCTCACCTGGTAAAATTTATATGCGGATATTTGGATTTCTTCGCAAACAAACTTTTACAAATTTCTTAGATTATGGTGGCGGAGATTGTAATGGATGTGGACGGGATTGTAACCTTGTCAAAAATCCCGATCCAAATAATACTGAAAAAATATTTCAAGAATTTGTGACACTACAAATGCGCGGAAAACAATTCTATTTAACCAACGCTAAAAAAACAGAGAACTTAGATTTTTCAGCTTTAGAATTAAGTTTGGAATAAAATGTATTTTTCAAAAATTGCCATTGTTAGCTGGTATATCATTATCTTGTTTTCCTTCTCCTGTAAGGGGGAAGGCGAAAAAAATGAACATACGAATGTTGAAAAGACCGTTTCCTCTCCTAAAAAATCCAATAAGGTTTCGATTCAAATCCAATGGGAGAACACAACGCTTCCTTTACAGATGGAAATTCGAGAGCCAAGTGGTGCGCAAACTCTTGCATTATGGACTACAGGAACCGTAAAAGACGGAAAACAAACTCCCTTTGGGGAATTGATTCCTGAAAGTACGTTAGTTCTTAAACCAGGAAACAAAAAACAATTTCTGCTTGTGATGAAAAACTCAACAGAAACTCCTATATACTTTTTTGCAGCACCTCATTCCGCCCTACCTGTTGAACATAGTTTTGGATTTAAATTCAAATGTTTGTGCGTTAATCATGTTTTTATGGTGCCTCCCAAGGAGGTTTGGTTTCGTGTAGTCGAAATTCGTCTCGCACCAGATTTTTTAGGAGACCGGTTGGCTTTGAAACACAATCTAATTGGAATTAGTCGAGAGAGAATGCTTCAATTTGAAAAGAGTGCAGGTAATTCGCTTCCCAGTGAAATGGATTAATAGAATTCAGACTTGTATCAGGAAAGTCATAAATCTAAAATCATTCAAGGGTCTGTAGTTTTTTGGCATAGAAGGAAGATTAATAAAAAGAGAAGAAATTCGATCCGTTTGTTTTTCATCGCGAACATCCGTATCGAATAGCACCTTCTGTAATGTAATTTTAGATACTAATTTTTTACCGGAGTTAAAAATTAGTTTGGGATAAAAATGGACTCCGCTTCATTTTGTGATCCGCCACCAGGATTCAAACAAGTGTTTTGTGCATATGCCGTATCGAATCCACCTTCAAAATAGTAGTTTCTTGTTGTTAGGCCTTGGTCACTCGGATAGGTGCAACGTCCGCTTCTTGTAGGCGAATAGACTGCCATTTGTGCATCACAATTATTTGCGGTTGCTGGTCCTGTACCCATTGTGTCGTAACAAAGATTAAATGTCCAACCTGAATAAGTCAATTTTGCTGAAGAACTTGCAACAACTCCGCTATTCGCAATTTGTAAATTATATGTTCCACCCAAACCTCCGACATGTTGAACCATCACATAGACAGTTCCTGCATTTAATGCTACTTTGTTGAATTCTGCGCCATTGACTCTTCTTGCCGCAAATGGGATTGGTGAGCCGTTAATGCTTGTGAAGTAAGAAATATCTAAATCAGCCAAACCATGACCGAATGTATTGAATACATGGGTTGCAGTAGTTGCAGTGATTTGAAAAAAACTTTTATTGTCTCTTCCATCGATGGGACGGTAGATATTGTGTGGTTGGTTGATATTCCAACTAACAAGAGGTCTGTATCGAACTTTTGTGCTGTAAACGGCACTTCCATCTTTTTCAACTATAAAATCAACCGCAGAGTTTTCAGTAATCCCTGGAACGGTCGGCATAGTGAACTGGATAGTATCCGAACTCGTTGCAGAAACTCCAGTTGCAGTCACACCTCCAATTTTTATTGTGATACCAGAAGTTTTTCCTACGAGTTCTGCATTCTGCAGTTGGTTTTGTGATCCCGGATAACCTCGTTCTAAGATTACATCATTGGGGGTGAGAAGGATCATACCAAGTAAAATTGTCTCCATATCCGAAGATTCGTTTTTTTTACAATGGAAGAGGCATAAAATAAGAAAAAATGAAATAATGAGTTTCATAATTTATACGAAGTTATGTGGTTATAAAAAATAGTAAATACGAAAATTCGAAATTGTGAATATAATGAATGTTTTATAAAAAATAAAAATTAAGCGAATTGTTGCATTTTTGGACATCGAGGCAATAGGATGAAGAATGGGTGGGGGCCACAAAAAGAATCTTTGGATTCTCAGATAGATGACGAACAAGATGTACTACTAAACTAGTTTTTTAGGCTATCCAAGAACTTAACGTTTGTTTACTTCTCTTCGCTGGTTCATTTGTTCGGCGGTCATAATTTTGGGAAATTAAAAGAAAAAACGCTTTTTTATTTTCTTTACACAATCCAGATTGTATCCCCATATAACCGAATTAAGGAGAACAAAAATGAAAAAAATATTCCTTTTAGGAATTATCGTTTTTCTGTCAAATTGTGTCACTGCAGGAAAAGTAGGATATTTAGTTCCGGCAGAAAATGATTCAGCAGAATTATCGGACACTGTTTTAGGTGAAAAATGTGGTACAATCATCATTGGAATTTATGATGATGTTTTTGCAGACGCAAAAGCGAGAGGGAATGTCAAAAACCAAAATGTTGGTTTCAAATGGGATACAAATGTTGGTTCCTCTTGTGCTCAAATGAGAAAGCTGAAATAATAGGTTAGGAAAAGATATGAATATGAAATGGTTGGCATTTTTCGCAATTGCATTTGCTGTAAGTTGCTCCTATAAAGTTGGTAATTTTAAAGAAGTTTCTTTGGAAGCTCCTGCAAATTTAGAAGTTGTTGGTACTGGAACAGTTGAAGGAAGTGAATGTGGATTCACTGTTTTGAATACTTGGTATGACCAAAGTATTGCAGCTGCTACTCGTGATGCACTCAGTAAAGCCCCTGGTGCAACTGGATTAAAAGACGTAACCATCAAAGGAAAACACGGTGTTTGGGTATTTTTAAATTGTGTTTATGTGGAAGGAACTCCTGTTGTTGAAAAAACAGCTGGAAAGAAAAAGTAATTTCACTTTTTTGCATAGGGAAAAATCCCTATGCAGTTTGCCTTACAAAAAGGCGTTTGTATCGTTTAAGTTAACAATAGGCTTTTGACCCACTTTCATCTTGAGGTGAACTCACTTGCGTTAGGTTCACAATCAAAGCGACCAAAATCTTATCAGGTTCCAATACTGTGTTTGCAAAAGTTTAGAAAATCATCGAAGTTCATTGGTTTGGCAATGTAGTAACCTTGCCCTAGATCACAATTCATACTTTGTAGTTGTTCCCAATCTTTTTTCGTTTCAATTCCTTCTGCAGTTGATTTCATTTGCAATTTTGTTGCCATATCAATACTTGAGTTGATTAGTACTTTGGATACATTGCTCGTTGCCATTTCGCGGACAAACGACTGGTCTATCTTTAATTCAGTAAATGCAATTCTTGCGATTTGTTGCATACTGGAATAACCTGTACCGTAATCATCGATGGACAGTCCAAATCCTTTCATTCGAAGACGTGCCAAATTTTCAAGAGCAGGAGCCATCTCTGTCATCGCAGCCGTTTCTGTGATTTCAAGAATTATATATTTGGGATCTATCCCTGAATCTAAGATGATGCGAGTGATTTTATCTGCAAGTTTTGTATCAGTTAAAGAACTGAGCGATAAATTGATGGAAATAGAAATGTTAAATCCTTGAGAATGGAGGATTTGACAAGCCTTTGCTGATTTTTCTAACATAACGAATGTAAGTATATCAATATTACCAGTTTTTTCTAATAAATCAATGAATGCATAAGGTGGAATGACACCATGTAGAGGATGTATCCATCTTGCTAATGCTTCCGCACCAATTAATTTTCCTGTTGCCAAATGTATTTTCGGCTGAAAGAAAGGTTCGAAGTTTCCATTCGTTAAACCTTCCAAGATTTCTCCAAGTGTAAAACGTGATCCTTGGTTTGATGTTTTTCCTTGTTTTGAGTCGCGAGCATTGTATAAAGACAATAAAGTTTCTACGTGAACCGGTGTGATTGGTTTTTCTATAGCTCCCAGTATATTGGCGCCATACGCACTAGCCATTCTTTGAACCGATTCAATTAGAGCCCCGTCGAGTGCGCTCATGATGATGGTTGCTATTGAAGAATGTGATGTTCCAATGTGACGAATAAATTCCATACCATCCATTTCCGGCATATTTAAGTCGCAAAGTATAATATCGATAGGAGTCGGGTTTATTTCGTTTAGAATTTTTAGCGCTTCGCTTCCTGTTCGAGCTTGGGTGACATGCATTGCACCCAAACGGATCAAAATGTCGACAATAACTTCTCTTTGAAAATCATCATCTTCAATTACTAAGAAATTTAAATCATTTGTAATCATAATAGCACCTTTTCAAAGTTAAATGAATTTATAACAAATCAATGAAAGATTCGATGCTTAAAACATCTTCTTTCATTACCTCAATTTCTTTTAAAGCTTTATCAATTTCGTTTTGTTTAATTAGGGACTCAACTTTTACATAACCTTTCACTAATTCTTTGGCCCCAGCAACTTGGCTTGAACCCTTTAAGCGATGGGCCAAATGAATGGCCTCTATAAAGTTTGAGTTTTTTAATTGATCAATCAGTTTTGTAAGATCGGTCCGGTGATGAGTTTTAAACTTTTTTAGAACTGAAATTTGTGCATTCTTGTCAGAGACAATATTAGAAAGTTCTATGAAATCAACCGGGGTTTCTGAGCCAATCAGTGTATCCGGTGCATTCTCCTGGATAGGAGTAATGACAGTAGGTATCCATTTCAGAAGAGTTTGCTTTAGATTGTTTAATCGAGCTGGTTTAATCAATACATCATCCATGCCAACGGATAGGCAATGTTCGTTTTCTTCGCTCAATACATTTGCCGTATAGGCAATGATTGGAATTCTTTTTTGAAAGTTCGAACTTTCTAGATTTCTGATTTCTTTTGTTAAAGTATAACCATCCTTAATTGGCATATGGCAATCGGTGATAATTAAATCGTATTTATTTTTAAGCCATAATTTAATTGCCTTTTCGCCATCTTCTGCCCCATCTGCTTGGAGTCCGAATGATTCTAATTGGCGAATTAAAAGTTCTAAATTTACAGAATGATCGTCGACTGCTAGAATTCTTGGTATATATGAATCTTTGTGTAAAATTGATATAGATGGGTTTTCTTCTGCGTTAAATGATTCTAGATCGTTCAAATCGATTTTGAGTGTAGGAAGTGAAAGTATGATGCTGAAGGTGGAGCCAACATTTGGGGTACTTTCGATATTGATTTCTCCATCTAACAAGTCAGCCAATCGTCTGGATATTGCAAGGCCAAGTCCCGTACCACCGTACAATCTTGCTGTATCAGCTGTTGCTTGTGTGTAAGTTTGAAATAACCTAGACTGGTCTTTTTTGCTGAGACCAATCCCTGTATCAGTGACTGAGAACCTAATTTGCTGTGCATGAGATAGATTTTTCAACAAGACGGCTGAAACTTGTATTGAGCCTTTTGGGGTAAATTTAATTCCATTGCTAACAAAATTATTCAAGATTTGTGATAATCGTAAAGGATCTACTAAGTGGGCATTGGAGATATTTTCATCAATCGTATATGACAATTTTAAGCCTTTGGAACTAGCAATATGTGAATACGTTCTAACTACTTCCGAAAGTAATCGACTAATCGATGTTGGCTGTAGTGATAATTCTAACTTCCCATCTTCAATTTTTGACCAATCCAGAATATCACTTAAAATACGAAGTAAGCTGGTTCCGGACTCAAGTGCACTTTGAACCATTCGTTTTTGGTCTTTACTTAATGTAGTGTGAGAGAGTAACTCTAACATTCCAATGAGTCCGCTGAGGGGAGTGCGTATTTCATGGCTCATTGTGGCAAGAAATGAGTCTTTTGCTTTATTGGCTAACTCGGCCTTTTCTTTTGCTTTCTCCAAAAAAGTTTTTGCAGCTACTTCTTCCGTAATATCACGAAATACTAATATGGATCCGATGATTTTTCCTTTTTTATTGCGTATGGGGGAACAATTATTGGAAATGTTAATTTTTCTTCCATCCCGGTGAATTAAAATTGAATCTTGGTTATCTCCTTTTGGTTTCCCTGTTGATAGAACTTCGAAGATGGGAATTTCTTTTGATAATTGTGTTTGAGCATGAATCATTTTTAAAATTTCACTAAGAAGGTGACCAATTACTTCATTTTCTTTCCATCCCGTTAAATCCTCTGCAACTGGATTCAAACGATTCACAATGCCATGTTCGTCAGTTGTAATGACAGCATCACCAATCGAACTTAAGGTGATTGATAAGTTCTGTTCGCTAATTAATAGTGCTTCATTCTTTTCAATTACTTCTTTCGCTCGGATTAATACTTCAGATTCCATTTTGACAATTTGATCTTGCATGTCCTCGGTGATTTCAGATTGTTCCCTTTTTTGTTGTTTTAAATTAACAAATTCAGTGACATCTTCTGCTCGATGGACTATACAAAGTAAGTTGCCTTCTTCGTCTAAGACCGGAAAATTTCTTGGACTCCAATATCTTTCTTCAAATCCACTACCATCTGGTTTACGAATATCATACTTTTGTAATGTCATTGTGCTTGCGACTTTGTAGTTGATCACTTGCATCAAAGAAAATTTAAGCTGCCTGACACCGTCTGCGGTTTCATCATTCGGATTGTCAGGGAATACCTCAAAAATATTATGTCCGATTACATTCTCTCTTTTAATGAGAGTTGCTTTCGCATAGGCATCACTGATGTCAATGATGCGGAAATCTAGGTCTAAGAGCATATACAGTTCAGGCAGGGATTTAAAAATACAGTGAAAATCAAATCCATGCATTGAGCTATTCTTTGGATGAATATTGGGATTTTGCTCTTCTGTATCCATCTCTCTTTCCGTTATGGCGACAAAAATGTAAAAGAGAAGAGAAACATTAAATTAGAATATAAGCAACTAGAAAATATATCTTTAGTGAAGTGGTAATTATACTAAAAATTATGATAATATTTAGTACAATTGAAGTCTCAATTACTGCGGTTTTTGACAGAGAATAAAAATATTTTTCAAAATTCGAAAATTTTTGAATTAAGATGCAATAAATTTAAATGTAGTTTTGCAAACTAAGTTCGGAGATGAATGTTTTTTACTTAAATAAAAGGATGACACCACCAATATCATCTGTGGTGGATCTGATTTTTTCTAAAAGTTTTGAGAGATTTTCACCTTCCGAAAAAGTTGCTTTGACACTTGAATCCATTGCTTGGGCAACGTCGGAAATGAGTTTCTGAGAGTTGTTTTGGTCAGCAATGTTTTCTTTGATCTCTGCTAACATCTGTGAAAGTTGTTCGGACTCGAAAATCAATTTTTCTTTGATCTGCATTTGGTTGTTGGCCGATTCTGAGATGAAATCAATCTTTTCAAAAATCTGTTTTACTTCTCCAATAATCTCTTTGTATAATTGATTTGTTTCGTTAATTTTTTGACGATTGAGTGTAACTTCTTCTTTGTTTCTTTTAACATTGTTGTCAATTTCTTTGATGCTATTGGATGTTTGTGTTGCTAGTTTTGATACTTCTTGGGCGACAACAGCGAAACCACTGCCGTATTCACCTGCTCTTGCGGCTTCAATCGATGCATTTAATGCCAATAGATTGACTCTTTCAGAAATTTCTTTTATGACAATCACCATCCCTTCAATTTTGCCCGAACTGATTGCAATGTTCTCTATGACCTTAGCCATTTCTTCCATTGCTTTGTTGCCTTTTTGGATTTTTTCAGAGATACCGAAGGTTAAATTTTTTGAAAGGTTACTATTTTTTTCCGATTCATTGATATGTTCTGACAGCACTCTGATGCTTTCTGAAACGCTAATTAAGGTTGCGTAATTGTTTGTGGAAGCATTTTCGATGTTTGTCATATTGTCCGTCATTTTACGGACCGTTAAATCTAAGTTTTGTGAATAATCTTTTTGTCGAATCAAACTGGAGTGAAATGAATCATCTGCTAACTTTGCATTATCCACAGATGCAGATAGTCCTCCGGTAGCTTCTTTTAGAAGGGTGATGATATCTTGGAAAATATGCAATAATTCAAATAAAGAAAGTAATATTGAATCAACTTCGTTGGTCTTTTTTAATTTTGATTTAACAGAAGGATCAATGTTGAGATTCCCTTTTATCGCATTGATCAAAATGCGTTTGATGGAAGAAAATTGTTGTTTGTACTGGTTTAATTGCCTCAGTACAAAAAATAACATGATAACTGAAAAAACAAATCCTACCGATTGCAGGATCAATAATGTCCAACTAAAATCCGTTTGGCCAAAGAGAGCATACAAAACGGATAAAAGCTGGATGGTTACCAAAACAATTGATAAAACTGTGTATTGAGTCGTTTTATTAAATTTCATTTTTGGAATCTAAACTGACTCCAACCATTTGAATCCTTCTTCTGGAGTTTCAAAGATCTTAACTTCAATTCCATTAGAAGCAAAAAAATCGACTAGGTTTTTTTCGGACATAGCTGATAAGGCGGACTGCGGTTGTACCAGTGCCCATTTTTTCCAACCAGCTTTGATGGCACGTGGAGTCCAATCGTTGTTTAACCATTCCACGTCTTCTGCGGTATGTGTCCCCATGTTACGATTGTCTGATAGCCATTTAACAGCTTTGTTTTGGATGAGAGCCTCAACACCTTTGTCTAAACTGTCTTTTAAATTGGCCCCAGTATTTTTCCCAGTTTGTGTAAGAACAACGATCTTTTTATCTTCTAGGTATTCTGTAACTGCGGTGGGGCATTGAAATATAATCATCCGGTTTTGTCCTTCTTGTTGTGGTGATTGATATTTTTAGAGACGAAAATTGCAAGGTAATTCTCTTCTATAGGATCGCTTTTTTTAAATTTTACAGCTGAATTATGAGAACAACAAGATCCTTGATCACTTAGATTTTTTTCTTTTTTGCTCTGCAATCTATATTGAACTTCATTAGATTGTATTTGTTTCGATTGTTCAGTTACAATCATGGACAAATGATATATAATTTTTCATTGAGCTCAATCAAATCGAAAGGAACCAGAAAATTTATGACTGAAAAAAGATATTGGCAAAATTCTGAACCTTACCACCTAGTTGAAGTTATAGTAGAAAATAATGAAGTCATCTTTAAGGATTGGTTTGATTCTGGGAAAGATCCAAATCGTTATGATTGGAGTTTTAAAGATTTCATCACGGGACAGGGTAGACCAGAGATTGAATACCAATTGGGACTAGTAGCGTATCAGGAAATTTTGGATGAGGTGAAGTCAAGGTTGGAGGAAAAATAAATTTCTGATGGCATTGCAGTTTAAAAAATATTGGATCATTTTTTTCATTTTTCTTTGTCTTATGATTAGTATATTGTTTACCGTTCTTTGGTTCTATGTTTGGCCAGAAGGATTGGGAAATGGAAAACAAGGTTTTCTTTTTTTTCTCGTTAGATATGGTCATTCTTTCGTATGGTTCTTAATTTCTATCGCAACGGCAATAGTTTGGGTAAGGTTGGTTCTGACTGGTCAACTCGTTGTGACGAGGAATGCGAAACTAATTTACCAACTAGCAGGTTGCATCTACGCTCTGTTTGTTTTTTTTCTTTTGTAAAATAGAATCATTCTATTTTTAATTCATTTTTCCCCTTTTATCTTTCATTTGTTGGTTCAATTGGCTAAACTGCGTTCAGTAAAAATTAATACTCACAACCAAAAAAACAAAGATAAGATTGCTTTTTGAGTTTGGCTGTATACATATAGGGGTATTGGTATATAGTTATGAGAATAGTGATTTTAGGTGCAGGGATTTCTGGGCATACAGCGGCAACTTTACTCAAAAAGAGTCTTGGAAAAAAACATGAAGTCGTGGTGATTTCGCCTAACGCTAACTGGAACTGGATTCCTTCCAATATTTGGGTAGGTGTAGGTGCAATGATTCCCAAGGAAGTGACTTTTGCATTAAAACCAATTTATCATAAGATGAAGATTCAGTTCATCCAAGCCAAAGCACTCAATCTTTTTCCTGAAGGTTCTTCGGATTCAAAAGAAGCATTTATCGAATACGAATCAACGGGCCCGGAAACAAAGGGACAAAAAGAACGTATTTCTTATGATTATTGCATCAATGCCACTGGTCCGAAACTTAATTTTTCTGCAACACCCGGTCTTGGACCAGAAGAAGGAAAAACGGTTTCCGTCTGTACTTATTCACATGCGGAAGAAGCGAATAAAAAACTACAAACACTCATCCAAAGAATGAAGAAAGGAGAAAAGTTTAATTTTGTATTTGGGACTGGGCACGGAATGTGTACCTGCCAAGGTGCTGCATTTGAATATCTTTTTAATGTAGACCATGAACTAAGGAAGGCAGGTGTGCGTGAGAATGCAAAGATCTTGTGGATTTCCAATGAATATGAGTTAGGTGACTTTGGGATGGGCGGATTGCATCTAGAACAAGGCGGATATGTGACGAGTAGTAAAATATTCGCAGAATCATTGTTTACCGAAAGGGGAATTCAATGGAAAACAAGAGCTCATGTAACAAAAATTGAATCAAATAAAATATATTATACCACTTTGGATGGGGAAAATGGTTTTGTACATTTTGATTTTTCGATGTTAATTCCGCCTTTTAGTGGTGTGGGATTAAAGGCCTATGGAAATTCAGGAGAGGATATAACTTCGAAATTGTTTGTCGCTAACGGAATGATGAAGGTAGATGCAAACTACGAATCAAAACCCTATGAGAAATGGGATGCAAAAGATTGGCCAAATACGTATCAGTCTCCATTTTATTCGAACCTTTTTGGAATCGGCATTGCTTTTGCGCCACCACACCCAATTTCAAAAGTAATGAAAAATGAAGAAGGAATTCAAATTTCGCCAACTCCTCCAAGAACGGGAATGCCATCAGCAATCATGGGTAAAGTTGTAGCACAAAACATCAGCCATCAAATCAAAACCAAAACAAAAGAATTAAAACACCAAGCTTCTATGGCTCAGATGGGCGCGGCTTGTATTGCTTCTGCAGGGAATGGTATATTTTCAGGAACAGCAGTTTCAATGACAGTGTATCCGATCGTACCGAATTATAAAGAATATCCTAAGTGGGGTAGGTCACTCACATACACAACTGGTGAGATTGGTCTTGCGGGCCATTGGATCAAAATGATTTTGCATTATATGTTTATGTACAAAGCAAAGTGTAAACCAGGTTGGTGGTTGATCCCTGAATGATTGGAGTTAAATATGAAAACAAATGATATGGTAGAATTGGTATTATTAGAAAAACAGGAACTACACTCATCTTACGAACAAGGTGATTTCACTGCCGTTCCCAATGAAAAAACGAAATTCTTTCGAACATTTTTACTCTGGCAAATGGTTCGTTTTTTCTGGATTAATGTACGGATGATGGTAATGATTATTAAATCCCATCATTAGTGGAACGGATATTTGATTTTATTAGAACGCTAGGCGGATCTGCCCATAAAGGGTAATTTCGTTAATACTTTTTTAGTTGCGTACTATTGTTTTATCTAGGAAATAAGTTTACGTACACTATGGCATCTTATTCCAAAAAAGATTATTTCATCATCGGTTCGCTTCTTTTTTTAAGTTTGGTTCCTACTCTCGCTGGGATTTTTCGGTTACTGCAATTAACCACCGGAGGAAATATAACCACCGATAACCAAAGATTCTTCAATGACCCAATTCCTGTTTTCGTTCATATAGTTGGTGTTATATTTTTTGGTGTTCTCGGTGCCTTTCAGTTTTCACCTGGGTTTCGGAAACAACATATCCAATGGCATCGAATTTCTGGAAGGTTTTTGGTGTTCATGGGACTTATCTCTGCACTGTCAGGTTTGTGGCTAACACTGGTGTACCCTCGTGTCCCGACGGATGGTGATTGGTTGTACGGAATTCGTTTGGTCGTAGGCATTTGGATGACCGTCAGTATCTCCATTGGGTTTCTTTTTATTATAAAAAGAAACTTTTTAAAACATAGCCATTGGATGATTCGCGGTTATGCGATTGGTATGGGAGCAGGAACACAAGTGTTCACCCACTTACCATGGTTTATTTTTATGAGTGGAGAACCTTCAGGGGTACCTCGCGACTTAATGATGGGTGCCGGTTGGTTTATTAATTTTGCTTTCGCAGAATGGTTGATTCGAAAAAAGAATTTGTGAAGGATTAAAAAGACGCTTTTATTCTTTTACACCAGTGGATGAAAAAGAAATCATTTGATTCGCTTGACAATATAGTGTATATGCACTTTTTTGTTATTTAGGTGCCTTGGAATGAAATATTCTCACGAAGATTTAAAACAAATTGGATTGTCTTGTTTGAATTTAAGCCTCCGAAGGACAAGCCGACTCGTTACCAGTTATTATGATTCAATGTTAAAACCTTCTGGACTTCGGATCACACAATTTACGGTACTTGCCGGAATCGCTTATGAAAAAGATCCCAGTATCACCGATCTTTCTCGTCTAACTGACATTGATCGAACTACTTTGCAAAGAAGTTTGGAAATTTTGAATCGAGATGGTCTTATCAACATAGAAAAAAAAGAAATTGGCAATGTGAGGAGTCTCACTTTAACGAAAAAGGGGGAAGCCAAATTGGCTCAGGCTATGGAGTTTTGGAGGTTGGCGCAAAAAACAATGACGGATGAGTTAGGAAAACCTGCGTTCAAACAAACCTTGAATATTCTTACCGAATTAAGAGACCTTCCTGTTTTGCAGATTGATTTTGAAAAGGAATAAATAATCGAAAAGTTTGAATTTAAATAAAATATATGAATTTATAGTGTATATACACTGTAAAAGGAGCAAACTATGGTAGTTATACTGGATGGAGTCAGAACTCCGTTTGGAAAATTTGGTGGTGGTTTAAAGGATTATAGCTCTTCTGAGCTTGGGGTCATTTCAGCAAAAGAAACGATCCGTAAAACTGGTCTAGATCCAGAAGAAATCGAAGAATCCATTTATGGAAATGTAATCCAGGATGATAAGGATTCTGCGTATTTGGCAAGGCATATTGGACTAAGATCTGGACTAAAAGAAAACTCAAGTGCACTCACAGTCAACCGCCTTTGCGGATCTGGAATGGAAAGTGTCATTATTGGCGCCCGTAAAATTCTTTCCCTCGAAAATGAACTTCTACTTGTTGGTGGAACCGAGTCCATGAGTAATGCCCCCTTTGTTATAAAAAATGTTAGGTGGGGAAATAAGTATGGAGATACAGTATTAGAAGATCGCTTAGCACAAAGTTTAACTGATTGTTTTGTAGATTTAACGATGGGACAGACTGCTGAGAACATTGCTAAACAGTTTCATATTTCTAGATTGGATCAAGATGATTGGGCGGGTATTTCTCAAGTTCGTGCAGAAAAGGCAACAGAGTCTGGAATTTTTTTTGAAGAGATGGTTCCCGTTGTTAGTAAAGGGAAAAATACAAGTATCATCCAAAGGGATGAACAGATCCGGGGAGTGTCTTGTGTTGACCAACTTAAGAAACTGGCCACTGCTTTTTTAAAAGAAGGGAGTGTCACTGCAGGGAACTCATCAGGGATCAACGATGGAGCAGCTTCTCTTCTCATCGCTTCAGAAAAATGGACTCAAAAAAAGAAATTAAAACCATTATCTAAAATATTAGGATATTCTAATGTTGGCTGTGATCCTAAGATGATGGGCCTTGGTCCAGTTTTTGCTATTCCAAAAGCATTACAAAATGCAGGGATTCAGATGGATGAAGTAGGTTTGTTTGAAATCAACGAAGCTTATGCAGCTCAAACATTGGCTGTTATGCGAGAGTTGAAATTAAGTCCCGAAAAAACAAATGTCAATGGGGGAGCAATCGCCATTGGACATCCGCTCGGTGCCAGCGGAACACGTGTCATACTTACTCTTGCCTATGAGTTAAGAAGGAAAAATCTTCGTTATGGAGTCGCTTCTCTTTGTATCGGTGGAGGGCAGGGGATAGCGATCGTATTGGAGAATTCTGATTTTTGAAATTGGGGAATCCTATAAGACCAAGTTTTTTTCGTTATTTCATAAAGAGATTCTTGGTCGATCTTACCGAGAACGTTCATTCTGGTTTTTGAGCCGTTTTAAAACGTTTTTAGCGGTATTTTTGAAATAAATTGCCTTCCTGGTTCAGAAAATCGTTGTTTTCTGATTTCAAAAGTACACATTGCAACTGTTAAATTAAAATTATGCTAAAAACTGGTGAAACCTTAATGAAAGTAGTTCTATTGTTATTCTTTTTACTACTGAATACATTGTTTTGTAGTCCTTCAAAAAAAAATGAGCTTACTGATGTTTTCATTTTAGGTTCATTGTTTCTTTCCCAAAAGAATATTTCCTTTCGGATTGTGGACTCCCAAAATCCGCAGTTTTTATTGCAAAACGCAAAGTCCGGACTTGGAAATCAATCATTACCAAATCGTTTTTTAAACGATGGTAAATTAAATCATTCCGTTGGTTGTACTAAGGCAAGGATTAATGTTCATTCTATTTTTTTATGGGAAAAAGGAATTGTTTCTCCAGGTCAAGAACGTACCGCAAATGCTACAACCGTTGTTTATGACGGAGGCTGGATTGACAACCAAAGTGGTGGTCGGATGAAAGTTTCGTATCCACTTGATTCTGGAAAGACGATCTTTGGAATAGGAGGCCCTGAAAATGGAAATGCTTATGCTTGGAAAGATGGAAAATATGATCGAATTGGACTACGCATTGGTTCAATAAAATGTGAATTAGATGAAGCAAAATTGGAAAATCAACATAACAAGTATTTGATTTATAATATGTGGAATGAATCGGAAATGGGAAAAGCTGATCCTCAATTTGGGAAAAGAAATTTAGTCATGGCTTATCCTTTTGATAATGGCATTGAAAAAGTTAATACTATCGATTACCCAATTTCAGCAACAACAGGTTATTTAGCTTTAGATGCTCTTAAAAATTATCATCCTCGGATTCATCGAAATTCCAGCACGGAAGCCGCTGAACTAGCGGATCCCATAGGAAATACCTTTTGGGATCATTTAAATGCACCCTATACAGATCGGCTCGACTTCGAGTATTTAGACAATGAATACTCAATGGATCGATATACAGAGGATGGAATTATTGTTTTGAATTTACCAGAAGGGAATCGAGAAACTTTGGTTTTAAATATGTCTGCTTTGAATAATTTTGTTTATCAAACAGAACAAGGATTGTCATCAGCTAAGTTTTCCCCCATTGATTTTATCAAGTTTGATTATAAGCCGAACGAATATTCTGAATATTACTTAAATACAAACTTTATTGCAACCAATGGAAAATATCTAGAACAATGGGTTCTTCCTACACCTGGACCAAACCAACCAGATCCTTCAAATGGCAGGGACATTGGTTTTTTCCTCCCAACTTTTTCCATTAGTAAAGAATAAAACAAATTTTTAAATTCCTACGAAACCTTCGGAATGAAGGTTTTATGGAGATTTAGCTTTTTACTTTTTGCTTTTCTTTTTAATAGTTCTTAAACTTAATAGAACCAAAAAAGAAAATTCCAATGCTCAGTATCATCATTCCAACGGACAATGGCGAAAATTATTTATTTCAATTTTCTTTACTTGGTTTTGTCAATCATCCAGAAATAGAAATCATTCAAATCAATACAACTGAGGCTTTTACAAGGGCAGAGAGATTAAACATTGGGTTTCACAAATCGAAAGGTGAAATCGTTTTGTTCCATCACCCTAGGACAAAACTACCAAGAGAAGCAATCGATCACCTAATTCAGTTAAGTGGACAAAAAGATAAAAAAATTATTTGGGGTGGGTTTTTACATCATTTTGATAAAGAACATTTTTTATTACAGTTAATTTCTTGGTATTCTAATTGGATTCGGGTCAAGTGTAAGGGAATTGTTTATTTAGATCATTGTATTTTTTTCGATCGTAATCTTTGGAAGTCGGATCTTAGTTTGGACTTCATCTTTGAAGACACTGAGCTCAGCCAAAAATTTAGAAAGACTATATGGCCAGTTTTACTCCCCTTTACAGCCATCACGTCTGCTCATCGATTTGAAAAAAATGGTATCATTAAACAATCGTTACTCAATTTGTTTTTAAAGTTTGGACATTTTCTACGTTTGCCATCATCACTTCTTTTTTCTTTTTATCAAAGATAAAGACATAATGTTTTTCTTAAATTCAATTGCTTTCTTTTAGTAGGATGAAATATCATTTTTCTATATCAAAAATGTATGATTTTGTACAATGAAAGATTCAAATTTTGCAATATACTGGACTTGTTTTTTGATTTGTAGAACTTAAAATGTTAGTGAAAAATTGATCTTATAACCAAACTAAATAAAATAAAGGACGTTACACAATGAATCGATTTTTACTTATTTTCTTTGTTTGTTTTAATATAAGTTTATTTGCAGAAACAAAACCCATTTATGAAATCTGTAAACCGGAAATTGCCAGTTTTTGTTTGGGAGTCAAACCAACCAAAGCTCGGATTTTACAATGTTTGAAAGAACGTGGAAAAAATTTGTCAGAAGCCTGCGAAGTCGGCCAAAACGCATTATCAGAATCGATGAAGGAGAAGTCCCAAGGGTTTTGTAAAGAAGATGTGAGTGAATACTGTCGGTGGGTCATTCCTGGAGGAGGTCGTATTTTAAAATGTTTATTTCAAAATGAAGCAAAAATTTCAAATCAATGTAGAGTTGTGTTAAACGAAACATGACGAGCGTTAGGGATACGCAGGGCTTGGTCGCCTGCGATGCAGGTGACGGGAGCGAAGCGGACCCCGAAGGAGCCCGGCCCATTTATTGGAGAAATATTGGTACGGACTCGAATTGGGAACGCACACAAGAAGGAATTTCATTTCCCCTCTTGTGATTGGGTTATTTTTAGTAAGCAATTATAGATGATAATCGCCGTTTGCTTCTGGTTGGTATTTGACATTCGTGATTTGGAAGAGGTTTTCACCTCCAGGGAATTTCCATTGGATGACGTCGCCGGTTTTATAACCCAAAACGGCAGTTCCGATTGGTGCTAAAACTGAAATTTTGTTTTCTTCAGAATTTGCCTCTTCAGGAAATACTAATTGAAATTCTTGAAACTCTAATTCCTCTAGGTTTTTAAGTTCGATGATTGAGTTCATCGTGACGAAGTTAGGTGGAATAATACTTGAGTCCACTTTTTGTGCTCTTTCAATTTCACCGAGTAGATCTTTGATATTATTATCTACTTTGTTTTTTTTGGTATGATCCGAAATCATAAGTTTTAGTCGGTCATAATCAAAATGTGTTAGACATATTTTGTTTTGTGTATTCATTAAAATACTCCTTTAAATTTGTGCAAAACTTTATACTATAATGAACGGGAAAGATCTGTCAAGGATGATTGGCTGGCAGATCATCTCTCTGCGATCGGATATTTCCTTGACAAACCTTTGGTTTCTTTTATTGTTGCTATAGCAACAATATGTCTGATTCGTTTGATTTAGAGAATTCCTATGCTTATTTGATTTATCGGACGGTTCGTGCCTTACGACGCCAGTTTATGAGGTTGGCCTCGACAAATGGGTTGGAACTTTTTCCAGAGCAGTGGTTTGTTCTCGTTCGTTTGGTGAAGCAACCTGGTTGTAGCCAGGCTGATTTAGGAAGGGATTTTGATGATCGCCCTTCTATGGCACGTGCACTTCGCAATATGGAAGAGAAGGGTTGGATCAAGATTCAAGCTGATCCGGAAGATCGAAGAAAAAATCAGGTTTATCCAACAAAAAAAGGGATAGAGATCTATCAATTGATGGCTTCTGTTGTGGCAGAAGAGAGAAAACGAATGTTTAAAAAACTTTCGACACAAGATTTTAAAACATTCAAACGGATCATTGATCAAATTTATGAGGAATCATTAGATTGATTTTTTTTGTGTATATTGTTGCTATAGCAACTAATTTGATTTTTTTCATTGTTAAGTTGTTTTGGAAGAATGTAGGTAATTTTAGGAGGAATCATGGTAACAGATCAAATGAATATTGAAGGAAAGAAAAAATCTTTGGAAAAAGAATTTTTATCAATTATGAAGAACATCGACGAAAGAAACATATCTGAAGTTGAGTCGAAGTTTCATAATGAATATGCGGACAGTGTGTATATTAAAGGCAGTGAATCGGTATTTAGTTCCAACAATTCCAATTATATTCAATCTTTGAGAGATGGAAAAATTGGTGGTGTGAGGAGAGATGTACAAATTCATTCGGTAGATTTTTTGGATCGATTTGGCTTTGTGCTAGCAGCTTTGGAAAGTAATGTAATGAAATTTCAGTCTATGTATACATTTTATTTGGATCAAGCAGATTGGAAGTTGATTAAGGCTGTAGTTGTTGCTGAAAAGAAATAAATTTTCTTTTATCAACATCTAGGATACTTAAAAAACGAACTTCGGGAAGGATTCTCCACCCGAAGTTTTATGATTGGTTTGTTAACTGCTTATATCGAAAACAACTTTCTATATGGTCATTCACTAATCCGCAAGCTTGCATATGAGCGTAAATAACAGTACTACCAACAAATTTGAATCCTCTTTTGATTAAATCTTTGCTTAAATTGTCTGATTCCACTGATGTTGCAGGAACTTCGCTTAAACTCTTTCTTTTTTTGTTGATGGTTTGATGGCCAACAAAACTCCAAATATATTTGTCGAAAGAACCAAACTCTTTTTGGATTTCTAAAAAACGTTTTGCATTGTTCACTGCTGCTTGGACTTTCAATCGATTGCGAATGATTGCGGGGTTAAGGAGAATTGCTTCAATTTTTTTCTCACTAAACTTTGCTACTTTTACTGGATCAAAATTAGCAAATACCTTTCGATAGCCTTCACGTTTCTTTAAAATTGTCGACCAACTAAGCCCTGCTTGTGCACCTTCTAAAATCAGAAATTCAAAATGGGTTTGATCATCATGAACTGGAACTCCCCATTCGTCGTCGTGATATTTGATGTATTGATCAAATTTGAGACACCAGGAACATCGTTCCGTTTCTGTATGAGTTTTCATTCCATTGAGATCCTTTAGTCAAACCAACAAGATAGATATTGGAATTGATTTGGTATCTAACCATAAGTTATGAATTATACGGAAGTAGTCAATGCAATTGCAAAGATTCTAGGAATGGCGAATTCTGATCATTCTAACTAGAGTCACTAGGGAAAATAGGAAAAAAATTATTGCCTTAAGATTCTTTACCTTGGTATATTACCCTCTATGAAATTGGGAAAGTGTAAGGGGAAAGGACATCCATAGAGAAACATCTAGCAGGGGATTCGTTAAAAGGAATTCCCTTTTTGATTAAGGCCGGAGAGAAAGTTTTCGATGGCATCATCTCTTTCTTTTAGTTTGTCAAAAAGAATTCCATAATGATTTGTTTTCACTTCTTTTCCATTCGAGTTAGGAATTCGTTCCAACATAAATTCAAATGATTCTTTTGGCAATAAATCGTCATTGGGAAATAAATTCATCTCAGTGGCGCGAAGGATGAGAGTAGGAGAGCCAATTTTTTCAAACTCTAAAAATTTGTTTTCTTTGATTTTAGAAATCACACGTCTAGGTTCTTGGATTAAATATTTGAATATTTTAGAAAAATACATAGAACCACCCATCTCTTTCAATTCTTCTTCCATCACAAAACCTGGCATATGGCAGATGTAACCCTGCTTCGTTTTCTCTAATTCCAATCGGAAGTATTCTTCTATTTCTTTGGACCAGTGTGGCACAAGGGGAGAATTTCTGATTAGTTTTAAATATTCCGAAACAGTAGAAAAAGTAACATCCAATCTTTCAAAAGATTGTTTTAATACTTTTAAGACTTGGATTCTTTTGGGTAAAGAGAGAAGTCCACCTCCATCCATAAGGATCATTGCTTTTACGATTTCCGGATAAGCAATCGCATAACGGATAGCAATCATACATCCAAATGAGTGGGCAAAAAAAACGGGGTTTTTGATTTTATAATGAGAGATGATCCCTCTAAGGTCTTTGATATGGTTTTGGAATCCATATCCAGATTTTGGTTTATCGGATTTTCCCCGACCACGTAAATCGTAAGACAAAACTCGATATCCTAAGCGATTCAATCGCTCGGCAAGAGGCTTCATAGAATATAAATTTCCCGATAAGCCATGTAAACAAATAATGGATTGTTTCTTACCCGGCCAAATACCGACGCGGATTTTAACACCATTGGTTGTGATGAATTCTTCCTTGTATTCTTTTGATTTGGTTTTCTGCGTTGGTTGACCCATGGGATCAACTTTTAAAAAAAACAATTCTGTCGTAAATGAAATTCAGTGATTATTTTTTTGGGCTTTGGTTCCGTCTCTTATGATTTTCTTTTAGCTTTCTCTTCTAGTCTCTTTTCGTAATCAAATTGTAACATAAATCAATTAAATAGAATTTCTCTAAACGGATTCTTCCTGAGAAAGTGAATTTGTTCGGCCCTGTCCAAATTGGATTAAATTTCTTGTGGTCAAATAATTAAGGTTTGTTGGTGAGTCATTGATGCTTAGAGGAATGAAACGTCTCAATCGATATGAAAATAGAATTTTAAAAATAGTTAAGTTAGGTGGTAAATTAGTTCGCTTCAAACAGTTTGGCTTTTCAACAAAAACGGAAGCTGGGTTTCGTTTTCCGATTTATGTTTTGGAAATTGGAAAAGAAAATGCCATTAAACAGAATGTAGCTGGTCTTGTCGCAGGTGTACACGGGCTTGAAACTATTGGTATACGCGTTTTGTTGGATTTTCTGGATGATCTATTTGCCCGCAAAACTTCGACATTGTATCACGAAATTAAAGATGGTGAATTAGGAATTGTTTGTATTCCCATCTTAAATCCTGGTGGGGTTGCAATGAAACGTAGATCAAATCCGAATGGCGTTGATTTGATGCGGAATTCTGGCGTAGAAGCGGTGAAAGCTCCATTCTTTTTTGGCGGTCATAAGATTTCGAATGTATTTCCTTATTATAGAGGAAATATCTTACAAGCTGAGTCTAGGGTTTTAGATCGTTTTTATAGTGAATATTTTTTGCAGGCAAAAAATACAATGATTCCCGTGATAGACATTCACTCAGGATTTGGGGCAGTGGATCACGTTTGGTGGCCTTATGCTGGTACACATGATCAATGTGTAGATGAACCTCTGTTTCAAAAAATAGCAAATTATCTAACTAGCAATTTAAATCATATTTTATATCGTTTTGGACCCCAGAGCGAGACTTATACAACACATGGGGATCTTTGGGATCGTTTGTATAACGAATTTCAAAAGACAAAAAAACTTCCTCATGCAAGTCCTTCACGATTTCTACCGCTAACACTTGAGATTGGAACTTGGTCAGACATCAAAATAGATCCGTGGAAAGTGTTTAGAAAACGTGGGATTTTTAATCCAGCAAGAGAGTTGAAAAAAGAATCGATCATAAGTCATCGAAAATTTCTAACGGATGTATTGCGGTTAGCAAAAATGAAACAAGAAGAATTGTTATAATCAATTTCGGAATTATAATTCAAAATTTTTTAACAATTTCTCTGCCTAAAAATTTTCCTTTTCCCAATAAATAAAGGATAACTCGCTCAACGTTATCCTTTTTGATTTTTTCAGATTTGATTTTATAGATATAGCGCATGATTTCATTTTGAAGGGATGGGCTTAAACTTTGAAATCTATTTTTCGCTTCTTTGTTTTTGCCGAGGGCAGTTTGCAGTTCTGGCGAAACTGGGTGTTCCATTGATTTTGGATTGAATTTTATTTCAAACTGTGCCTTATCACCTACCTCTTTTTTAGCTGCTTTTCTCATGGGAGTATTGAGATAAAGTCGCCATTCTCCTTTGTATTTAACAAGAGTTTGGGTGAATTCGAATCCTTCCATTTTGAGAATCACTCTAATTTTACCTTTATCTGTTTGTGCTTGTTCCATTAGGGAAGTTAATATGGATTTTGGTAAAAAAACAAAGGGGTTGATCCCTATGATTTCTATTTTGGCAGTAAATGGTAAAAATTGGGAATCGGTCATTTAGTTTTTGTATGAAACATATTTCGGCCTCAACAATCAATTTTTTTTCAAAGGATTTGACTCAATTTATTTCAGATGCGTTATGTTCCTTTTTTTGGGAAATTATCACTTTACCATAAACAAAACCCTGTTATAGTATATCCTCTGGGAAAAGTAGAATCACTCGGATTTTAACAAAACATGTATCAAATTAGTGAAGTATTGAATCTTATTTTTGACACCATTGGTTTACTCATCACCGTACGTTTGCTTTGGTCAGGACTAATTCCAAAATTCTATTTTTTAATTTTAGGATTTG
The DNA here is from genome assembly GCF_004368965.1 of Leptospira meyeri. Lineage (NCBI taxonomy): Bacteria > Pseudomonadati > Spirochaetota > Leptospiria > Leptospirales > Leptospiraceae > Leptospira > Leptospira meyeri. The sequence continues at coordinate 53,454 of NZ_SORO01000004.1, forward strand.
TTTGTGTTTGGCTTAGTAATATTTTTACAGTTGTTGAAGGGTTTATTTTCCCTGATTTTTTTAATGTATTAGAACATTCATTTTACTTTATTTCATCATTATTTTTTTTAGTGAGCTTGAAAAAAGAAATTCTGGTGGCGCACTAATATGGGTATGATAGCGATACTCAATCTCTTGAGTTTATTGGTTTATTTTATAACAATTGTCATTATCATAAAAAATTTAATTCGCAGGCCGACTTATCGAGGGGAAGGTGCATTCGTTTTGATTTTAGCGATAATTCCATGTTATGTGAGTATTTCTAATGTTTTTGAACATGGTTTTTCATTTGATTATTTTGACGAATATGAAGGTTTTTTTAAGGACCTTTACGCAATGTTTTTTTTGATTTTTCTTTATGTCCATTCACTTAAGAAGGAGCAGACCCAGCGAATTGAGCATGAGAGGCAGATAAAATCAGATTTTAAGTTAAAAACAAAGTTATTAACAGAGATTCATCATAGGGTGAATAATAATTTGCAGATAATATCTGGGCTTTTGGCAATGCAGGTGGAGTCTGAAAACGATTTAAAATTAACTACCTCCTTAGGTTTGATTCAGAATCGTATTATGGCGATTGCTTCTGTTCATAAGATTATTTATGGTTCACCAAATCTATTGTATGTTGATTTGAACCTTATTTTTGATTCTATTTTAGGGAATTTAAAAAATACATATATAAACGACAAAAATAAAATAGAGCTACATGATTCCATTGAGAATGGATTGGAGATGGATTTAGATAGGGCTATTCCTATGGGTTTAATTTTAAATGAGTTGGTTTCTAATTCTTTTCGCCATGCTTTTATGAGTCGGGATTTTGGAAAGATCGATGTTTATCTCGGAAGGATCGAAAATCAATTTTTACTGATAGTGAAAGATGATGGTCCCGGAATTGATAATACAGTTTTAGATGGAAGAGGAATGGGTTTGACACTAGTAAAAAATCTAGTAAAACAATTGCGAGGAACCATCGTATTCGAAAAACAAATTGGCGCCATCATTGAAATAAGATTTCCTATTTTAAATCAAAACCCAATTCATATTTAGTATAAATGGTATAACTTTGATACTACGGAACGTTGACTTTTCCGGTGATATAATGATCCACAAACCCATTTGGACCGTCTTTTACAAGATAAGATGAAAGGACAATGCAAGAGTGAGCATATGTAGTGACATCGAAAGTTCTATTTTCGGTTTGGTATTCTCCTGCTCCGATGGGGGAGAAATGTTCGATCCATGATAGGTTGACTGGGCCTGTACCGCCACTGGGGGTGGTACTATCAGCATCTAAAGATAGGTATTCTTCTAAGTTAGAATCAAGATTTGTTTTTGCAATATAATTCATTTGGTTACCTACTAAATCGACAGACAAACAATGTGTACTACAGTTCCCTATGATAGCCGGCGCATTGACGCTACCTGTACAAGGCGAAGGTGGTGGAGGTGGGGGGACTGTATCAATACTTCGGTTTCCTTTTACATTTGCGTTGGAACCTACAACAATGATTTTGTATGAGGCATTTAGTTCAGGGGTTAAAAATAAAAAATTTTGTGAGGAACTATCGTAATATGTTGCTGATATATAATTAATTACGTTGTAATTGTCTGCGGCGAGTGCAATGATACTTGGCCTACCAATATATGCGTCTAATTTAGTGAATTGACTTAAGTCTGCTCCTGCTTGGAACTTTACACGAATGACTTGGTATTCAGTTCCACCGATTAAAGAACGTTTTGTCTCGTAGGTTATCGCTGGCAAGGTTATTGAATTTGGTGGAATTGTTGGAGGACTTGGAGGAGTAGTTGTCACTTCTCGGTATGATATAACTTTTCCTTCTTGTTTAATGGTCAATATGACTTTGAATCTTCTTGAGTAGTCCGAATAAGAAAAAGGAATAGAATTTGTTTGGTATTTATCTTCTTTTTGATTCAAATATCCAGTAATTTGTCTGGTTTGAGTATTAAAATAAATCTCACTAGGGTTCCCTAAAAAAGCTTCAACAGTCTCTGTATCCCCTTTCGATTCTTTTAATTTGTATTCAATGAGAATGTCTTGGAATTGAATGTTTCCGTCTTTTCTGTAAAAAGTTTTTGCTTCTGCAGATTGGAATTTTTCTTCTAATGATGGAGTTGCGGACGGTCCAATGAAACCCAGAAGTGCCATAGTTGAGAGATCTTCACTTGTTGATCCTTGGTCGCAGGAAAGTAGGAAAAAAAAAGGTAAGACGATTAGGAAAAAAGAAAGCGATCTCATCTATTATTATAACAATTGTTAATTAGTTTTTAGTCAAATTTTCTTTATATTGCTCAATTTTTAAATACAAATTGGTCTAGTCATACATTAGAATATATGAAAATTTATATTGTCATAGGATTACGGATTCCTCAGTATTCTTTAATAAGATACGCTACAAAGACGGTTCTGTTAGTTGGGGGATTCCCTGAATATGACTAGAGATAGAGTAAATCATCTAATTTTCTGATACAATGCGTTGCAGATTCCCTAAATGGAAACTTTCCTTCTGGATCTATGTAGACTGTTTCGACACCCGCAGCATTACCTGCTTCAAGATCATAAACATAATCACCGATCATCACTGTCTCATGTGGCTTTGCATTCCAAAGATCCATCAAACGTAAAATACCTTCTGGATTTGGTTTTGGTAAGGCACGTTCGCGACAGAAAATATAATCTTTTTGAAAATAATCTAAGAGACCCGTTGCTTTCAATGTTTCTATCGAGTTATTAAAACTATTTCTTGTGAGTATACCTAAATGATTTGAACTTAGATTGATTTTTTGTAGCAGAGTAAAACATCCTGGCGAAGGATTTGCCATTTTTGCTATTTCTAATTCGATGATATCCAATTGTTTTCGTTTCTCCAAAGATTCCATCGGCGGCAATTGAGAAAGTGATGTAAGTATATCGTTGTCTAGCGGAAGACCTAACTGTCGTTTAATTTCTGAAAAATCATGAATTGCAATTGTCAAAGTGCCATCCATATCGAAGATCCAATTTTTTTTTGTTTGATGGAAGTCCAATATTTATAAATCCTTTTTAGTATTTATGTTTCTGAAGTTATATTCTTCGTTTGAGGGCAGGTTCATTATGATTGGTTCAGGATTCATGTTTTTGATTCGTTTTTGTAAAGATAATTCAGGTATTTTATCGAGAAAAATGTTTTTGATCCATTCGGATAAAATTGCAGATGAATAAATCCCGCATAATGGCTCCAGTCCAGAGTTCGATTTATAAAAAATTCCTTGAATTGGTTTGGTTTGAGTATTATAAACGTCAAATAATCTTTTGATTGTTCTTAATTTGAAGAAGGGAATATCAATCGGTAAAAAATAAATAAAATCATTAGATAATTTGTTTTCTTTTAGATAAAGATAAGAGGAAAGAATCCCTTTTAAGGGACCATCTACCGGAAGATCTTTGTCTGGGATTAAAGAAGTTTTCGGGATGTAATTTGTATAAAGTTCGGTTTGTTCTTCACGAATCGAAACAAAAATGGATTTACTAAAAATATTTAGTTTTTTGAAAGCTTTAGTTAGAAAATTAGAGTTTTGGTGAATCGAAATCAAACCTTTGTCTTCTCCCATTCGTACGCTCTTCCCTCCGGCTAATAGAACAAAAGTTATTTTAGTGTTCGTGTGATTCATCCACGCAGCCTTTGGACCATTCCGAACTACCATTGATATAAAACTCTTTTTTCCAAATTGGTACCTCATGTTTCACTCGATCAATGATGTATCGATTTGCCTTATAGGCTTCGTCTCTATGGATGGATCCAGTACTGACAATGACTGCCACCTCACCTAAATTTAATTTTCCTAACCGATGAATACAGTCTGCATGTTGTAGCTCCCATTTTTGGCATGCATCAGAAATGATGTTTGCAATCATCTGATTTGCCATTTCAGAATAGGCTTCATACTCTAAATGTGTTACTTGTTTTCCATCATTGATGTTTCTAACAATTCCTGCAAATAGGACGAATCCACCCATACTCGGTAGGGCCGGAAACTCAGTGGGTAATAATAATTTTTCTTCTGTAATGTGTTTGAAAATCATTCCTTTTTCACCTAACCACCACTTGATGGAGGAAGGATTGCCACCGTAGAACCTTCGGTAATGGAATCTGAATCATTGGCAATGGTTTGGTTGATTGAAATTCTGCTGACTTTTATCAGGTGACTCGCTTCCGGTTTTTGGTTTTGAAGGTGTTTTTTTAAGTCTAGAACTGTTTGTATTCCATCAATGGTAAGTTCTTGTTTTGGTGGAAAAAAATCTTTCAGTGCAGCAAATGATAAAAGTTGAATCTTCATTTATCCTCCAATAAATTTCATAGACAGTTCTGAACCAGTAAACTGTGTTTTTTTTGTCTTCATTGCTTGTTCTAAAATGGCGGACACTTCGGATGATTCCGAGGGTAAATCAAAAGAGGTTTTGTCGCTCAGACATCCGTAGATTCTGCCAAGGGAATCCATTCGCAATCGATTGCAACCTTCACAAAATGGTTCTGAATGATTGGCGATAATTCCAAAAACAAAACCTTCGTCTGTGATATGATAGGTTGCCGTAGAATCAATGGGAGTAAGGTATGGTTTGAAATTGTATTTTTTTTTAATGGTATTTCGAATTTCTTCCGCTGAATAAAAACAATCCAAATGTTCTTCCTGTAAAGGCCCCATTTTCATAAATTCTAAATAACGAATAGGGATTTTATTTTCGCCAGCCCACGTTAGTAAGTCCAAAATTTCCGTATCATTGTATCCCCTTAATACCGTAGAGTTGACTTTCACTTCCAATCCAATTTGGTTTGCTTCCACAATACGTTTCAAAAGAAGGTTAACTGGAAGTTTGCGATCACTAAGTCTTTCAAAGCCTGATTGAGACAGACTATCCAATGAAAAATTCATTCGAGTGAGGCCTGCTTGTTTCATATTTTCGATCAGTCCATCCTCAAAAAAACCATTGGATGTTATAGCAATTTCTTTGACCTGCAGTTTATTCAAAGTTTTAATTAATAGAATTAGGTCTTTATGAAGAGTTGGTTCTCCTCCTGTTAGGTGGACTTCCTTGATATCAATATGGTTTTTTAGAATATTAATTTTTTCTTCTAAAAGTTCTGGAGTAAGGAAATGAGTTTTAGGATATAAGATGTTTGGGTTTGGTTTGTTTTTCGGCGCACAATAAACACATGCAAAACTACAATGTGATAAAATACTCACTCGGAGAACTTCAAATTTTCTAGTATTCTCTTTCACCTTAAGGTCGAGTTTTATCTAGTTTTCTCAGGTGGAAACAAAAATAGAAGATTGTATTTAGTTATTAAACTATTTTGCCTGCATTTTAATTTCTCCTTGCTTACGTTCATTCGTAAATTCTCCTCTTATTTATGGGTTCTCTCGAGGATCAATTTTTTCAGCGTCAAATCCAAGTTCCTGAAATTGGCTTTGTTGGTCAAAAAAAATGGAAGGATTCATCTGTTCTTGTCATTGGGCTTGGGGGGCTAGGTTGTCCAGCAGCATTACATCTTAGTCTTGCCGGGATTGGTCGTATCGGTCTAGTTGATTTTGATTTGGTCGAGGTTTCCAACCTCCATCGCCAAACACTGTTTACACTTGATGACGTAGGAAAACCAAAAACGGAGGTAGTTGCAAAAAAATTGTCGGAACATTGTCCATGGTTGCGAGTGGAATGTTTTTCTGAATTTATTTCGGAATCAACAAAACCTGAATTATTTAATTCTTGGGATATAGTATTGGATTGTACGGATACGATTACTTCTAAGTATGCGATTAATGATTTATGTATTAAAAAATCAATTCCACTTGTAACTGCATCAGTGTTTCGCACAAGTGCTCAATTTGCAATTTTTTCAGGAGAAGGGAAACCATGTTACCGTTGTTTGTTTCCTGATTTAAAGGAAGGTGATACTCTAAACTGTAGTATTGGTGGTGTACTCGGTGTGCAAACAGCATTGGCGGGAACCTACCAAACTTCCTTGGTCTTACAATACCTTTTAGACCCTGATAATACGGATCTCGCTTCCGTATATTTTTTGGAATGGAATCCTCCCACTCTTTTTCAATCGAAGATCGATCCTAACCTGGGATGCCCATCTTGCGGATCAGGGAAAAAAGAAATTAATTTTGAATCGGATCGATTAGAGATTCATGTTGAGGATTTTTTGTCTTATCAGACAAGAGGAAATGTCCTTCTTGTTGATGTAAGAGAAAAAGAAGAGGCAGACGCTCAACCAATCCCTGGTTGTTTCCATCTACCACTTTCAGAATTAGAGAAAGGCTTTATGCCTGAATTGCAGAACAATATAACGCTTGTTTGTATTTGCGAAACAGGGGTCCGTTCTAAAAAAGCTCTAACTTATCTCCCAAACAATTTGGAAAAATACTCTCTGGTTGGGGGTAGGCGAGCTTACACCCAATTCATAAAAAAACAAATTTCTGATTAGGCTGTTTGTTTTTTAATCAAAACTTTAATCCCACTAAATGCGGCGTTACCTGAGAACTCATCAATGGTTTGGTCATCGGTTAAATCATTGATGCTCACTCCAGAAAATTCTTTAGCCACCTTTTGGTTCGTCCCACTTCGATTGTGTCCAAATCCATGTGGTATACTAACGACACCTTTCATTAATTCTTCGGTAATCTCTACTGGAATTTGAATTTTCCCAACGGAGGATTCAACAATTACCTCTTCTTCATTCAAAATTCCCAATGTACTTGCATCGTCAGGATGGATCATAATCGTACAACGCGGTTTTCCTGTCATTAGTTTTGGTAAGTTATGCATCCAGGAATTATTACTTCGCAAATGCCTTCGTCCTATTAGTAAAAAATGCGAATTTTCTGAAGCCAGGTCTTCCCATTCATTAAACTTCCGACGAAGCCTTGGTAGGTCATCTTTTAAAATACTTGGGATAAGTTGGATTTTTTTATCTTCTGTATACAATCGATCCGGGAAACTGGGTTTCAGTGGACCTAAGTCAATTCCATGAGGATTGTTTTTGAGTAAATCTAAACTCATTTCACCTCCAGGAGTTCCTTTGGAACCGTAAGGTCCCGATTTGAGTGCATGATCAATGATGCTAGCGGGTGTTAGTTTGGTTCTAATGATTTCTTTCGGTAGTTCTTTTCCTGCTCTTGTTAATTCCAAACGTTTTGTAAGATCAGAAAATATTTCCCAATCATGCAACATTCCCGGTTCTGGAGAAAAAAGTGGTTGGTTGTATCTTACTGTATTTCTTACAGCAAAAACATTAAAAATCAAATCATAGTGATCATGTTCTAAAGCGGATGTTGGAGGTAAGATATAATGTGCATGTTTTGTCGTTTCGTTCAGATAAAAATCAACACTAACCATAAAATCTAAACTTGCGAGAGCCTTGTCCAACTTTGTTCCATTAGGTGTAGATAAAACCGGGTTTCCAGCCGAGGTAAAGAGGGCACGTATTTTTCCTTCTCCTTCCGTGAGAATTTCTTCAGCCAGGGCTGCAACAGGCAGTTCTTCGCTGAATTCAGGAAGTTTACGAACTCTTGATTGGTATGAATTAAAACTACCGGGTGACGAGCGCATCACAGATCCTTCTCCAACCAAGTCAACCGCAGGAAGAGTAAACATAGCCCCACCTTTTTGATCTAAATTCCCTGTGACAAGATTAATGACATTGATAAGCCATTGACAAATTGCACCAAACTCTTGCGTCGAAACTCCAACCCTTCCATAACAAACAGCGGAGGCCGCATTCGCAAATTCGAATGTAATTCTTTCGATGGTTTCTTTAGATACACCGGTAATTTTAGAAACTCTTTCTGGACTATATTCTTTTGTGATGTTTTCTAAGGATTTGAGATCTTCATTCCGAATCAAATGACTTGGTTTGATGAGTTGTTTTTCAAAAAGAAAATGAAGGACAGCCAGTAGAAAGTATGCATCTGTTCCTGGTTTGATAAAAAGATGTTCGTTTGCATGTATTGCCGTTTCTGATTTCCTCGGATCAACCACGACGTATTTTCCACCTCGATCCTGAATGGCTTTGAGTCTTTTTTTGACATCTGGAACACTCATTAAACTTCCGTTAGATGCGAATGGGTTGCCTCCTAAAATTAAGAAAAAATCGGTATGGTCAATATCTGGTATCGGTACCAATAGTTGGTGTCCAAACATTAAATAAGAAAGTAATTGGTGGGGTAACTGGTCTACTGAAGTGGCCGAAAAATTATTTTTGGTTTTGAGCCGGCTAGCGAATCTTTGTCCCAGCAACATAGATCCATAATTATGAACAGTAGGATTTCCATTATAAATGGCAACAGCGTTGTTTCCAAACTCAGATTGAATTCTGACAAGTTGATTGGCAATATCAGAGAGGGCATCCACCCAAGTAACAGACTCCCAACCTGATTTTGTTCGTTTGAGCGGGAATTTGATTCGATCTGGGTCTTCGTATAAACTTTTTAGTTCGGGGCCTTTGGGACAAATATGACCACGACTGAATTTGTCGTCAGGATCTCCCTTAAAACCTTGGATAGAACCATCTTTCAAGTCGATCTGAAGTCCACACATTGCCTCACATAAACTGCAAGACCGGTAATGAATTTGATGCATAACTCTCTCCTAAGACGGAGATTCTAAGAGAGAGTTTTTTAAGATACAAGTGCAAAACGGATCGTGTTTCGATAAAATCGATCCATTTTTTGTATTAAGTGGCCGAAGCCAAAGACGTTTCTTTTTCAACCGGAGGTAATATTTTGTTCATTTCGTCGCCAACCTCTTTTTCTTCTTCAGTTGAAAATCGAACAAGTAAGGTAAAGAAGGCGGCTACAGTTACAGTGACACCAATGATGAGTAACGCATTCTGGTAACTAAGATCTCCTCTAAATAAAAATCCAGCAGAGACAGCACCAGCATTTCCACCAGCACCAACAATACCGGAGACGGCACCAATTGCTTTTTTATTCACAAAAGGGACAACAGAGAATGTGGCACCTTCTGACATCTGTACAAACAAACTAAAAACGATCATGGAGGAAATTGCAAGAATCAGTGAACTCATTTGCGAAAATAAAATCAAACAAAGTCCTTCTCCAGCTAAAACAGCTGATAACCAAATGACTCTTCCACGAAGACCCCATTTGATTCCAAATTTATCTCCAAAGGCACCACCAAGTGTTCTTGCAAATAAATTCATTAAACCAAAAAGTCCAGCGATAAGTCCTGCAGTTGTTGGCGACAACTGAAACTGATCTACATAATATAACGCTGCGATATTGTTGATAGTAAGTTCAATTCCAAAACAAGCACCATAAGCAAGAAACAACAACCAAACTCTAGGATCTTTGATGACTAACAAAAAGTTGCTAAGTGAATTTTTCTTTCCACCTTGAAACGTGGGATAGGTTTCTTTGATATCTTTAAAGTTTCCACCAGGAGTATCTTGTGTTCCAAAATAATAAATGATACCCATAAAGAATAATGCAGCACCAGGAACCACCATCGCAAGTCTCCAGGAAACTCCTGTAGTAAAACCAAAGGCAACAAAAAAACCAAAAAGGATTGGCATCACCATTTGTGTCACACCACCTCCTAAGTTTCCCCAACCTGCTGTTGTTGCATTTGCCGTACCAATGATATTAGGTGCAAACATAACAGAAGTATGGTATTGGGTGATTACAAAAGAAGCTCCAATCGCTCCAATGGCCAATCTTAATAACAAAAAAGAAAGATAACTATCGGCAAGCCCAATGCACATGACAGGGATAGATCCCAAAGTTAAAAGAATTGTATAGGAGATCCGTGGTCCAATTTTGTCACATAACCAGCCTATGAACAATCGCATAAAGATTGTTATGGCAACAGAGGCGATGATGATATTGCCAACTTGCGCCTTTGTTAAGGACAGTTCTTCTCTAACATAAACCATAAGTGGAGCAATTCCAAACCAACCAAAAAAACATAGAAAGAATGCAATCCATGTTAGGTGAAAGGTGCGCATTTGTGGTGTCGCCAGGCTGAATAATTCGATTTTAGTTGCTTTCGCATGAGGTGTAATTGTCACGGGAAGTTTACTCCTTTTGCTAAAAAACAATGCAAAAAGCGTACCATAGCGCGAAATGTCCTAAAATGGGCTAAAACGCTTTGAAATTGAACTTTACGCTTATGGATTTCCCTCGTGTAGAAAATGTACTACAATCGGACAATATTTTGACCAAAAAACAAAAGATCTGTGTACGGAATGTACAAATGGAGAGAAAGATTTTTGTTTACCAAGGTAAAAACTCGATAGTATCTTCTTTTTGAATTTGAGAAAGTTCGTTTGGAAAAATGGCAAGCCCGTCAGAGGAAATCCCAGCCCGTATGTCTCCGCTTCCATTAAAAGCAACAGGTGTCAGATAGGTTTTGTCGGAGGTTTCTAATTTTACAGGAAAAAATTCCGTAAGAGAACCTTTTTTTTGTTTGGTGGTAGAAAAGGGGAGTTTATAAACAGGATGGATTGTTAGCCCGAATGATTGTCGTAAATATGGTTCTAAAAAAATACGTGAACATGTTTGTACGCTGAATGGGTTTCCTGGCATTCCGAAAACAATGGTGCCGTTTCGTTTTCCAAACCAAATTGGTTTTCCTGGTTTGATTGCCGATTTGTGAAAAATAAGTTCTACACCTAATTTATGTAAAATGGATGGAACTAAGTCCATATTACCCATCGACACTCCACCAGAAAGAATTAAAATATCACCTTCTAACCCACATTTTATGGATTCCGTCATTATTGATTCAATATCTTGAACATGAGTGATTAATTTTGGTGAGATTTTGAATTTGGATAAAATAGAACTAATTGTAAAAGAATTCGAATCTCTGATTTGGTAAGGGAGCGGTGTTTGGTGAATTGAAACCACTTCGTTTCCGGTAGAAATAATATGGACTTTGGGTGATTGGACAACAGGAACTTTTTCTTTTCCGAGACTTGCAAGTAGTGAGATTTCTGAAGTGCCAATTTGGATACCTTTGGGTAAAACTAGCTGGTTTTTCTTTACATCTTCACCTTGTTTGGCGATATTATTCCATGGTTTAACTTCTTGAATCGAAAAAGAAACTTGTTTTTTGTTGTTCGATTCGTTTAGAATACAATCTTCAATTTTAATCACAACATCAAATCCATTTGGTACGGGAGCACCTGTCATGATCCGAATAGCCTCATCTCCCGATTCTAGTTGGATATTACTTCCTGCAGGGAGTTCTTTTTTATAAACGTAGACTTTGTTCGGAGAAAAATCACCTGAAAAAATAGCAAATCCGTCCATCGCCGAACGGTGGAATGGTGGATAATCTCTATCTGCAGTGACTGGTTCTGCAAGGACTCTACCAAAAGATTGCTCTAATGAAATGACTTCCGTGGGATAAATTTTTGTTTCTGAAAGAATTTTACTGAGAGCTTCCTGATAAGATATCAATGACCTTCACCTCTCATCATTTTTTTTGCATGAAAGATGGCAGGTAAAATCGCAGTCATACTTTCTTTTGCCCCGTTGCTACTTCCTGGAATAGTAACTATGAGTGATTTCCCAATCCTCCCGGCAAGAGAACGAGATAACATTGCAAAGGGAGTTCTATCTTGTCCAAAGGAACGCATTACCTCAGCGATACCAGGGATTTCCTGCTCTAACATTTGTCTAATGGCGTCGGTAGTATTGTCTCTAGGTCCAAGACCCGTACCCCCAGTAGTAACAATTAAGTCAATTTTTTCTGAACTCCAATTGGAGATCACTTTTTGAATTTCCGTTGGTTCATCCGGTACAATTAGTATTTCTAAAACTTCTACTCCTTCTGCTTGGAGAAGTTCAGCAATTACCTTTCCTGATCCATCTTCTTTTTTACCAGCAAAACAAGAATCTGAACAAACCAATATCTTTGCATTCGATCCACTTGCGAATTTTGAGATTTGTGAATCCGTTTTTCCGCCTTTTTTTTCTAAAAGTTTGATAGAAGAAATTTCAATTTCTTTATCGATTGGTTTTAATAGATCGTAAATGACAAGGGCTGCTACTGTAACACCTGTAAGGGCTTCCATTTCAATTCCTGTTTTGCCGATTGACTTTGCTTGCGTTTGGATTCGGATAGCATTTTTTGGCTCTAGAATTTCGAAATGAATGGAAAAAGAATCAATTGGAACCGGATGGCAATGAGGAATTAACTCAGCTGTTTTTTTAGATCCAAGTAGTGCAGCTGCTTTGGCTACACCAAAGATATCTCCTTTTGGAAGATTGTTTGCTTTAACCCTTTCAATCGTGTTGGGATTACAATATACATATCCCTCGGCTTCTGCATACCGAAGTGTGGTTCTTTTTCCTGTGATATCATTCATTCCTATCCCTTATAGGGATGTGAGAATGGAAGAATAGTCATTTTTCAAAATTTCCATCTCTCTATAGAATCTGACAATCTCTCCGATCACAAGAATGGCAGGGGATTTGACTTGGTTTTCTAGAATGATGGACTGGATTGAATCTAGATTCCCTGTAAAAACTCGTTCTGTGTTTAAAGTTGCATTTTGGATGACCGCAATATGGGTTTCGCTAGAGTTCCCTGCAACCAATAGTTCTGATACAATGAGGTCGATTGAATTAAGCCCCATATAGACAATGATCGTTTTACCAACACAGTTTAGGTTTTTAAAAGAATCTGAGTTAACTCCATCTTTTTTGTGGCCTGATAAAAACAAAATTTCTCTCGCATAATCTCTATGGGTTAGTGGGAATCCCAGGGAAGACGCCACACCTGAGGCTGTTGTGATTCCAGCAATAATCTCGCAAGAGATTCCTGCGGAAATAAGGTTTGAATACTCTTCACCGACTCTTCCGAATATAGATGGGTCACCACCTTTTAATCTTACCACTGTTTTATACTCATTTGCGGCTTGGATGAGTTTTGTATTAATTTCGTCTTGTAAACAACTATGGATACCTAATCTTTTTCCAACATAGACCATTTGGATTTTTTTTCGACAAACACCTAAAATTCTAGGGGAAACCAAATCGTCATAAAAAACAATATCTGCTTTGCGTAATGTTTTTAATGCTTTGACAGTCAGAAGATCTGGATCTCCCGGACCTGCTCCCACTAGATACACTTTACCTTTGTTTGTTCTTTTGTTGAGGGTATCCATATATACCAATTAACTATTGCTACATGAAGATGAATCTATCTCTAAGTATACAGATCCATTTTCGACAATCACTGGATAAACATTGACTTTGTAGTTTTCTCCACTTAGGCAATCTCCGTTAGTGAGCGAAAAGTTTCTTTTATGCAGTGGACAAACTATTTTTGGCTCTCCATTATTATCTCCCAAAAACCCCCGAGACAATACCATATCACCGGTATGTGGGCAGGCGTTATCGCAAGCATACCATTCATTTCGAGATTCAAAATAGAATATGGCAATTTGTTTCTCTCCCACTTTTGCAGAGACTCCACCTTCTTTTTCAAAATCAGAAACTGGACCTATTAAAACTCGTTCTTTGTTTTTGATACTTGTTCCCATTTTGGTTCTCCTATTGCGAATTTACTAAATCTTTTTCCACCCAATCCACTGGACGAATTTGCCCGCGTTCTTCAATGAACTTGATATTTGGATCTATTTCAGCGCTGTTAACAAAATGTCTAAACTTCTTTTGTTTTTCTGGATCTTCTACAACGTCTTTCCATTCACAGAGGTAAGTATTCACAAGAGCATTCATTTCTTCATCAAGTTGTGAATTGATACCCAATCGATCATTAATAACCACATCTTTTAAATATTCAATCCCACCTTCCAATTGTTCCAACCAAGTAGAAGTCCTCATTAGTTTATCCGCTGTTCGTATATAAAACATCATATAGCGGTCGATGTACTTGATACAAGTATCTTCATCTAAATCTTCGGCAAAAAGGATTGCATGTTTCGGGTTTACACCTCCGTTTCCACCAATATAAAGATTCCAACCTCTTTCTGTTGCAATGATTCCGAAGTCTTTCCCGCGAGCTTCTGCACATTCGCGGATACAACCGGACACTCCGCACTTTAATTTATGTGGAGCTCGAATGCCTTTGTATCGTTCTTCTAATTTGATTGCAAAAGATGTGCTGTCTTGAACACCGAACCGGCACCAGGTAGAGCCAACACAACTTTTAACAGTTCGCATTGATTTTCCATAAGCATGTCCACTTTCAAATCCAAACTCAATCAAGTCTTTCCAAATGGCTGGGAGTTGGTCGATTCTTGCACCTAATAAGTCAATCCGTTGTCCACCCGTGATTTTGCAGTATAGATTATACTTTTTGGCTACGTCTCCAATGGCAATGAGTTTGTCAGGGGTAATTTCTCCACCTGGGATTCGAGGGACAACGGAATAGGTTCCCCCCCTTTGTATATTTGCAAGGTATTTGTCATTTGTATCTTGGATTTCTCTATGTTTTAAGATTGGTTCGTTCCATATACTTGCAAGAATCGATGCAACAGCAGGTTTACAAACTTCACATCCATTTCCTCGGCCAAGTTCTTTGATCACATCTGGAAAAGTTTTTAATGACTTTACTTTGATGACTTGGAAAAGTTCTTTTCTGGAATATTTGAAATGTTCGCAGAGATGTTCTGTGACTACTTTTCCTTGGACTTTTAATTCTGCTTTTAGGATTGAATTTACTTGTGGTAAACAACCACCACATCCACTTCCAGCTTTGGAACAATTTTTTAAACTGGTAATGTCATAACATTCTTTTTCACGAATGGCTTTTAGAATATCGCCTTTGGACACATTATTACAGGAGCAGATTTTTGCTTCATCTGGCAATATATCTGCGCCAAATAAGTTCTCTGCAGACACAGAGCCAACAATTAAAGTCTCCGGCTCCTCAGGAAGTTCCATTTTATTCAAATAAAAAGACAAAAGGTTCCCATAGGCTTTTGCGTCTCCAACAAGGATACCTCCGAGTAAATATTTCCCGTCCGGAGATATGACTAATTTTTTATAAACACCGCTTCTTGGATTTTTAAAAACAATAGGTATATGTTCGGCTTGCCCAAGTGCATCACCGAAAGAAGCCACTTCAACACCAATTAATTTTAGTTTGGTGGATAAATCTGATCCTGTGTAAACTTTTGGTTTACTACCTGGGCTACATAAGTTAAAAGCAAGAGTCTCGGCCATTTCATATCCGGGTGCCACAAGTCCATATATAAAATTTCTATGTAATGCTACTTCTCCAATCGCATAGATGCCGTATACGTTTGTCCCCATA
Source organism: Leptospira meyeri (assembly GCF_004368965.1). Classification (NCBI taxonomy): domain Bacteria; kingdom Pseudomonadati; phylum Spirochaetota; class Leptospiria; order Leptospirales; family Leptospiraceae; genus Leptospira; species Leptospira meyeri. Next base: position 68,806 of record NZ_SORO01000004.1, read on the forward strand.
CCATCGTCAACGATGATACCACCACGTTCACCAACGGCAATCCCGGCTTCTTTTGCCAATTCATCTCTTGGACGAATTCCAGCTGATACAATCAACATATCAAACTGTAGGTTGCCTCCATCTTTGAATTCAAATCCCTCTATTTTTTCATTCCCAAGGACTTTTTCTGTTTGTTTGTTTAAATGAATCTCAACACCAATTTCTTCAATTTTTGATTTTAAAATAGAAGCCCCACCATCATCCAATTGCCTTGGCATAAGCCTTGGAGCAAATTCAATAACATGTGTTTCTTTTCCCAAATCGACTAAAGCTTTTGCTGCTTCAAGTCCTAGTAGTCCACCACCTAACACAGCGGCCTTTTTTATTTTTTTGCTGTATTCCATTGTTTGTTCGAGATCTTCAATGGTTCTATAAATAAAAACTCCTTCTTTATCTAAACCTTCGAGGGGAGGAACAAAGGGTGAGGAACCAGTTGCAAAAATCAATTCGTCAAATTCTAGTTCAGTTCCTAAATTTGTTACTAACTTACGTTTAATGGTGTCTATGGATATGGCAGGTTCAGATAATAACAATTTGATTCCGTTAGATCTATACCAGTCGGGTGGACAAAGGTACAAAGAATCTGCAGATTTATCGGCAAAGTATTCAGAAAGATGGACCCGATCATAAGCGCGCCTTGGTTCTTCTCCAAGAACTGTGATTTCAAATTTGTCTGTGCCACCAAACTCCACCAATTTTTCGCAGAATCTGTGCCCAACCATACCGTTTCCGATGACGATTAACTTTCGCTTGATCATTTTGTTACCCTACCTGGATCCAAAAGTATTCCGACTGACGACCTAGAATGGTTCCAATCTTCCTACTATATGCACGAAGTGTACCTAAGAGAGGCAGCTAGTTTAAAAATCCGACTGGTTTGAGGCCGAACTTAGGGAATTCAGAGAGACTAACCAAGAAAAGAGGAGGAATCATTCAGATTCTAAGGTTATCAACTCGATTTCGGTAGCGAGTTTCCAAAGTAACTGAGTTTCCTTTTCCAACTGCTTTCTTCTTTTTTATTAGAATCTAATGAATATGTACGTTTTATACGCAAAATGTTAAACGAAAAATTTGAACCTTTCGGATTCCAAATTTCAAATTGGGAAGATTTAGCTCAAATTCATATTGGAATAAGCATTTTTATGAATTTTTCAGCAATTGGCATAGTTATTGCTGGTTGGTTCCGTGATGACAAGAGAATCCTATCCTTCGACTTGCTCCTACTGCGGAGTTGGTTGCGGAGTTACCGTACATAAAACTAATTCCACTGAGATTTTCATCGAAGGGGATACGGAACATCCTGCGAATAAAGGACACTTATGTTCAAAGGGAATGAACTTACATTATACGGTAATGGATAAAACTGATCGGGTTCTTTATCCATTACATAGAAAAGATAGAAACAATCAATTATCGAAAGTTAGTTGGGATTTCGCTTTGTCTGGAATTGCAGACCAGTTTAAAAAATTGATTCAGACTTATGGACCTGATTCTGTCGGGTTTTATGTATCGGGTCAACTTCTTACAGAAGAATATTATATTATTAACAAACTCATTAAAGGCTTTATTGGTAGTAACAATATTGATACAAACTCTAGACTCTGCATGAGTTCTGCCGTAGTTGGATATAAAATGGCATTAGGGGAAGATAGTGTCCCAATTACATATGAAGATATTGAGTTAGCTGATTGTTTTTTAATTGCTGGCGCTAATCCTGCTTGGTGTCATCCCATTTTATTTCGTAGGATCGAAGCACATAAGAAGAAACATCCTGAAATAAAGATCATCGTAGTTGATCCAAGAAGAACTGATACATGTGAAGATGCTGACTTACATTTGCAAATCCATCCTGGTACAGATATTTTTCTTTTTCATGCTATCGCAAAGATTCTTATCGTTAACAATTGGATCGATTCTGATTTTATTCAAAAGCATACAGAAGGGATCGAAGACTTAAAACTCCTATTGTCAGAGTTCGACGTAGAGTCAGCAGCCGAAATATGTGGTATCCCCGTTAGTGATATTCATTTAGCAGCATCTTATATTGGTAAGGCGAAAGGATTTTTGTCACTTTGGGCGATGGGATTAAACCAAAGTGTAGTGGGTGTCAATAAAAACTTGGCACTTATCAATTTGTCCCTCCTAACAGGAAAAATTGGAAAACCAGGAAGTGGCCCATTTTCTTTAACTGGCCAACCAAATGCTATGGGAGGCAGGGAAGTTGGGGGTTTGTGTAATTTACTACCGGCACACCGAGATTTGAGTAATCTTAGACACCGGGAAGAAGTGGCAAAGTTTTGGGGAGTAGAAACCGAAGTCATTCAAAGTAAACCTGGGTTTACTGCTGTGGAGATGTTTGAAAATCTAAGAACAGGAAAGATGAAAGCAGTATGGATTATTTGTACAAACCCAACAACAAGTTTGCCTGATGCACGTATGGTTGAACAAGGATTACGTGCTGCCGAGCTTGTTGTGGTTCAAGATATATCTTTGAATTCTGCTGCAATCCCTTTTGCCGATTATGTTCTTCCAGCTGCTGGATGGGCAGAAAAACAAGGAACTATGACAAATTCGGATCGTAGGGTTACTTATCTTTCAAAAATTCTGGAGCCACCTGGTCAAGCGTTAGCTGATACTTTTATCATTAAAAAATTTGCAGATAAAATGGGGTTTGGGTCTTCTTTTAGTTATCAAACAGAAGAAGATGTTTTTTTAGAGCATTGCGCTTTAACTAAAAATACAAAGATTGATATTAGTGGACTCGATTATACGATTTTAAAAGAAAAACGATCTGTACAATGGCCTTATCCTCATAAAGATCACGGGGGAACTCCTCGTTTATTTTCTGATCATATTTTTTATCGGGCGAATGGAAAAGCAAAGATCTTTAACGTTTCACCTGAAGACACTTCCGAAAAAACTTCTGAGTTGTTTCCCTTTATTTTAACTACAGGAAGAATTCGTGATCAGTGGCATACCATGACAAGGACTGGGAAGGTTCGAAAATTGATGGAACACAAATCGGAGCCATATCTAGAGATCCATCCAGAAGATGCAAAACGAATTGCTCTCGAAGATGGTGTCATTGCTGAAGTTTCAAATGAAAGAGGACTTGTAAGAGTTCGCTCTAAAATCACTGATACGATTAAACAGGGAACTGTTTTTTTACCAATGCATTGGGGTAAAAAAAATAAAAACGATGAATCCAGGGCCAACAATCTAACGAATAAAGACTATGATCCATTTTCCAAACAACCAGGATTTAAAATTTCTGCGGTTCAAGTAAAACCTTTTACCAAAGAGAAAGAAAAAATTCTGATCATTGGTGGTGGTAATAGTACTTATGCTTTTATAAAAAATTATAAAGAATTAGTTCCTAGTGATGAAATCACTGTTATTTGTAAGGAAGAATATCCACTTTATAATCGAATCCTCCTTCCTGATTTTATCAGTGGTGAAAAAGAATTTCAAGAGCTCTCCAATGCTAATTCGGAAGAAGTTGTTTCGTGGAATATCAATTTACACACTTCAACATCAGTCACAGAAATTTTGCCAGAAGCAAAAATAGTGAAGGATTCTTTTGGTAATTCTTTTTCGTATAACAAACTGATTTTGGCAACGGGAAGTTCTCCTCAGATTCCGAAATACATTGCGGAAGATATGGTTGGAGTATTTAGTTTAAGAGCAAAAAACGATGCGGATCGAATTAAAGGTTTTTTTGTTCCCGATTCCCATGCATTAATTGTTGGTGGAGGACTTCTTGGTTTGGAATTGGCCGCTGCTTTAAAATCGTTGAATGTAAAAGTAACTGTCCTTGTAAGAACGGATCGATTAATGTCCAAACAATTAGATTCCATTGCCTGTGAAATCTTAAAAGAAGAGATTGAAAAACGTGACATTGAGGTATTATTTAATTCTGAAATTTCCAAAGTGAATGGTTTTGGACGAGTCACAAATGTTGAGTTAAAGGATGGTCGTAAACTATTTCCAGATGGTATTGTCTATGCCATGGGAACAAGTCCAAATTTGCAGTTAGCAAAAGGATTAGGATTTGAATTGGGTGAAGGAATCAAAGTAAACGAATTTTTACAAACAAACGATCCTGATATTTATGCAATTGGAGAAGTTGCTGAGCACACAAGTGGTGTGTATGGAACTGTTCTTGCTGCCGAAGAACAAGCAAAAATTGCCGCCTTACATATATATGGCTACAAATATAAAACCTATACTGGTTCCTTACATTCCAATTTATTAAAAATTCCTGGACTTGAATTGGTGTCTCTAAGACTTCCAGGAGTTTCATTTGAAAATCTTTCCGATGAATACGAAGAAATTGTTTTTTTAGATCGGAAACGAAGACGTTATAAAAAATGTATAGTGAAAGCTGACAAGTTAGTTGGTGCCATCCTTATCGGTGATAAAGCAGAGTTTGTTGAATATAAGAACTTAATTTCCAGTGGAGTGGAACTTGGTGAAAAACGAGGAAAACTTCTTTCTGGTGGAACAAGCACCAAACCACCAAAAGGTGCATTGGTTTGTTCGTGTAACAGTGTTGGCCGTGGCAATATTGAAGATGAAATCAAAAACGGAGCCAACAATTTAGAAACCATCATGGCAAACACAGGAGCGGGGACTGGGTGTGGGAGCTGCCGTCCTGAGGTAAACCAAATCATCAAACAAATGCAAGGACTTTCCAAAACCTCCGTTTGATCCAAAAATTAGATTTTTTTTGGCTCATACTTTTCTGCCAACCAGTCAATTACAAACACGGTAAAGGGTTATAGTTTCAGAATTCCTTTAAGAATTACTTGGAAATGAGACCTATTCTCATTTTATGGGATTTATCTAGAGCTGGGAGTTTTTCTTTGAAAGCAAAAACTTGGTATAAGTTGCATATGGTCCTCGGAATTTTTGGGGCTAGTTTCCTTTTGGTTTTGGGAGTGACGGGTTCGCTTTTGGTTTATGGAAAAGAACTCCAGGCGTTCACAGGCCTTCTTACTATTGAGGAAAAACAAGAGCGATTAGGATTTGATCTTCTATACAAACGATTGTTAGAGCAGGTTCCGGAAGGAAGTGTTGCGGGTTGGCTCGTCTCTGATAGCAAAGACCAAGCCGACCAGGTTTGGTTTCATAATTTAGAAATTCCTAGTAGAGAAACGGTTTATTTGATTAATCCTTATGATGGGAATGTTACCGGAAAATTAAAAGAAAATCGAAGCGATAGTTTATATGGATTCCTCCTTGTTTTGCATTATAGTCTTTTTCTTGGAGGAGTCGGTTATTTTTTTACTGGATGTATAGCGCTTATTTATTTGTTTTTGGCAATCAGTGGAATTAAACTCTATAAACGATTTTGGATTAGTCTTTTTCGATTCCATTTCAAAGTAAGTTTACAGATCCTATTTTCTGATTTACACAAGTTTGTTGGCATTAATGCAATATGGTTCCATTTGATTTTGGCGATCACCGGTGGATGGTGGAGTCTAAGGGATACTTTGATCATTAGACATCCAGAGGAAAAAGTGGTTCATCATCTCTGGTCATCGGAATATTCCATTAACCAGTTGTTAGATGAAACGAAAATAAAAATCCCAGGTTTTCAATTAGGATATATATCTTTCCCACATCATTCGCAAGAGGAACCAATTGGGTTCTATGGGAATCGTTTAGATTCATCTGGATTGGAAAGTCGATATGGTTCTTATGTTCGTTATGATGTGAATACCAAACAAATAATTGATCAAGTAGATATTTCGAAAGAGAGTTTTGGTAATAGAGTATTGGATTCTTTCCGTCCCTTACATTTTGGAACTTTTGCCAATCATTTGAGTAAAGTGATTTGGGTGATTGGTGGACTGACTCCGGCGATCCTTGCGATCAGTGGAATTAGTATTTTTTATTTTAAAAGAAAGAATAGAAGAAGAACTCAAAAAATTCTTCTGAGTTCTTCTGTTTGATTATTACCTTATTGCCAACATTTACTTGGATCGTAACAAACATAAGTGCCTTTGAATCTCTCACAAGCTTCTTTTGCACTTTTTAAATCTGTGACTCCATAGTAAGCATTTGCAGGAATTAAATATTTGTGTTCCCCTTCCGTAGTGTATGCATAAGGGATTAGATCATTGATTCCGTCCACACCGTCATAATGACAAGCAGCAACTTTATTAGTAATGGCGCATGGTCCATTGAGTCTTTCTACAACAATCTGGATTCCGATAGCATTCCCAATAGTTGTATAAGTTTGTTCCATGTTTAATTCCCATTCTGCTTTTTTTTCCAGATACGCTGTGGAATACTCTCTACAAAATAAATGTGGGCCGTCTTTGATACTGAACCTATGGCTATACGCAACGTTTAGTCCTAGTCTTTGTGCTTCGCTCATACTGTTTGCATTGATTTGTTGAATCGCTAACATGGAAACGAGGTCGTCGCTAGTAACTTTGTCTTGGGGATCAAACAAATCGCATTGGAATGCGAAGAGTCCAATTGTGATGAGGGTAAGAAGGGTTTTTATTTTCATTGGTTTCTCCAGAAATTTAAATTTTATAAGTTAACATAAATCCGTAGGTTTTTGGTGCACCAGGCACAGCTTGGAATGTCCCATCGATATAGGAGGTGAAGTAATAGCGGTCATTAATGTTGTTCATATAAAGATAGGCAGAAACGGTATCAGTTTCGTATCCAATTCTTGAATTGATTACATAATAAGGATCGCTATACACAGTGTTATCTGCTGCAAAATACATCTGGCCAACTGCCTGGAATTCACCGCGAAAGAATATTCCATATTCGTTTCTATATTGGAGATAACTTACGATGTCATATTTCGGTATAAAGTGAACCCACTTGCCATTGAAGTCTCTGTTTAGAACGGAATCATGAAATTTGTTGAAAATTCCTTCTGTATAACCAGCTGAGAGTCCTATTTTAGTATCTTTTTGTGGTTTAATAAATGATTCTAATTCATAACCTCTTATCGTAACCAGTTCCGCATTGAGATTTATATACTGAGATAGGTTGATGGCGCGGACTACGTGAAAGTCTTGCGTTTCTGTATAGAACTGTGTATACTTTAATCCAAATTTACCCTTAAAGAATTCTGATTTGATACCAGCTTCGATTGTATCGTTAATCTCTGGTTTGAAAGCTGCCCTATCAGGAACATTCACTACAGTGCTATAACCGGCGTTTTTATATCCACGACTAAAGCCGATAAAAAACATAAGATTATCAATGGGCTTGTAATCAAAAATCAAACGAGAGACATTGTAGTTGTATCGATTGTTAATAGTATATGGATCTGATAACACAAGAGTTTCTCCCAAAGGATTATTCGCTCGCGAAATTCCAACGGCTTGTTCAGTATGTGAAAGTCGACTTTCTTGTCTTTCTATCCTGGCTCCGAGTGTTACTGTGAATTTGTCAGCAAACGTGTAACTATTATGTGTATAAAAACTTACGTTTTTATCATGAAGTCTTGATAAATTTTTCTCTCTTGTTGGTGCACTAAGACCTGGAAAATCATTAATAACATAAACTTGCGATCTATGTTCTCTTGCTTGGTCAATGTTCGTAATTTTGTTTGACGCGTAAATCCCCGCTTTGAATTGCAAAGGGTCATGTTTATCTTTTGATTCAAAATAAATATCGTTGAGAAAGGTTGTGGCTTTTTCTACATAAATAGATCTATTTTGGTCTGTTGTAGTAAAGTCGGAGTCAGCTGTAATTGGATCAATATCCATCTTTCGAATCGCTGATGCCGTTTTTAAATTTGCATTTGGGAGTTTGGTTGTTGTCGCTAATGAATAAGTGTTCCCTGTGACATTGCTTTTTCCTTCATAATCCCAATATACTTTTCTGTCTCCGTTTACTCTGTTGATATAAGTTCCATATAACTTGGAACAGTTGGATGGCATAGCAACACAACCTTGTAATAGTGCCTTTTCTCTTTCTGATTTTGCCCCTAAATAGTTTACTAAGTTTAAAGATCCATCATCGAAACTTTCGGCACTGATTTGTAGATCAGCTTCAAAAATATCGTTTGGAGTAAAATATAAACGAAAACGTCCGGCTTTCCCCTTCCTTCCATCGGGATGTGTTTTGTAGATTTCAACAGGGAGTTCATAGGGACGGTTGTTAGGATAATAAAAACCGGTTATGTTGGAAAGGTATCCCTCTCGTTCGGTACTTTTCCCGGCAATTCCAAAAAAAAGTTTATCATGGATGATTGGGGCATTATAGTAGACTGAAGTTTCTTGTTTTTTATAATTCCCTGCATCATATGTGATTTTTCCTTCAGCAACGTTCGTTGGTTTTTTTGTTTTAATTTCAACAACACCACCTTGAAAATTCTTTCCAAATAAAGTTGCTTGGCTCCCACGATAAACTTCGATATTTTCAAGACCATATAACTCTGTGTTAAGTGCCACGTTATCATTTAGAGGAATCCCATCTAAGATTAATCCTACCGCCGGTTCACTAAAGGCAATGCTCCGCATCCCCCGAATATTAAAATACGTAAAGTTACGTGATCCAGAATCGATGATGGAAAAATTGGGAACCTGTTTATCGATATCATTGGTCCGGTTGATACCTGCATCTTGGATGTCTTGTTCATTCAAACGACTGATGCTATTGGGGGTTCGAAGGATTTCGCGATCTCTCGGGTCTTTTTTGCCCGTGACACGAATTCCTCCCTCCATTGGTTTGGAACTTGGATTGGCTACAGGTTCTGTTCCTCCAGTACCTGTTGGGGCCTGGGGATTTTTCTCTTGGTTTTGGGAGAGGAGGGGGACTGCGAATAAGACAGAGAAAATGAAAATAGAGGAAAGGGCTAGGGCAGTTTGGAGGAAGAAAATACGAATTTGAGAAAGATTTGGCTTTCTGATCGAATTATTTATATGAGATCGATTCTCAAAAAGGAAAGTCATACGGCCATTCCCTCAGGTAGACCGTCCCATGTCGATTAATAATTGAGATAAAGACTCAATCTCATATATTTGGGATTTCCCTTAGATCTTTTGATAAAGCGAAAAGATTCTTTGGGGAGTCTAAGCCTCTATGAGTGAATCAGATCCAATCAAAAGAAATATTTCCCAGACAATCTTACGAATTCTACTAGGTGCATTTTTGGTCTTTGCTGGAGCAGGCCACCTAACTTGGCATAGAACAGAATTTTTGGCACAGGTGCCAACTTGGTTACCGATCAATGCTGATTTGGTTGTTCTATTATCAGGTGTAGTGGAAATCGTTTTGGGATTGTCCCTTGTTTTTCTTCGCAGCAAACAAGTGCAAGTTGGTTGGGTTGTGGCATTGTTTTTTGTTTTAATCTTCCCTGGAAATATTTCGCAATATGTGAATGGGATTAGTGCTTTTGGTTTGGATACCGATAGGGCTCGTTTGATTCGTTTGTTTTTCCAACCGGTGCTGGTTTTATGGGCGATTTGGAGTTGTGGTTCCTGGGCTGACTTTCAAGCGAAAAGAAAAAACTAAGTTTTTTCTTTTCTTAGGATACTGGCTTCCGAGAAAACTTGAGAGGTGTTTTTAGTTTGTATCCAAATTAAAAATAATTTCTGTGTTCTATGATTAGGCATCGATTGGAAACAACACGGATGCCTGCTTCTTCTGCTTTTTTTTCCGCCTCTGGGTGATAGATTCCCAATTGAAGCCAAATTACTTCAGTCCCACCTAAACTTAAGATTTCATCGATCACTTCTGGAATTTTATCGGAGCTACGAAACACGTCGATAAACTTACGGTTTTCTTTTGGTACATCTTTTAAACTTTTATAGATAGTAAATCCACCTACACTATGTTCTTTGGGATAGGTACCTACCACTCCCCAACCTTTGTCTCTGATGTAAACAGGAACATAGTGGCTTGGTTTGGAAGGATCGTTACTGAGTCCGTAAACTGTAATATTCTGGTAAGATGTGAGGAGGGATTTGATTTCGGAATCAGCTACATTCATAGGGACAGTATAACATACGAATTTAAAATTGCAAGGGGAGGAATGTTGTAGATTGTCCTAAAGTCCAAATGAAGACTATTTTTTTGTTTAATTAAGATAACAAGAATCAGTTGACATCTTGTGGTTCTTAATTTGATTTAGATACTTATTCTTAAAATTATGTTACGAATTGAATTTCTAAAAAGAATCTCATTAACTGCAATCTTGGTTGCAGCAGTCAATGTGCCGGAAGGAAAGGAGCCAAAAAAAGTTTCTAATGGAACCAAAGGTCTTTTGGAAATTCCTTTGTATCCAATGTCTGTGGCAGACGAGATTCTTTTGTCCATTACAAATAAAATTTTCCAATCTGGTATGGAGTTTGATTCATTTTTAATTTTGTTTTCATCGGAGTTAAAAAATCTCTATCCATACGATGAAAATGCAAAAACCCTAACTTACAAAGATTTATACTGTGCATCTATACGATGTGAAATTCTATTCTGTCTTGCCAATGTGATCCTAAAAGTTTGGCAAAATCTTTGTCTCCAATTTGGTTTTGAAGGTTATGGCACTAAAGAATTCGAATCCGACACTATCCAAATCCAAGAATGGATCATTTCACTTGGAAATCAATTTAAGATGGGTGGAACCCCACATTTTTCTCTAAAAACAAAAGAAGATCAGAATGGGTCACAAACAAAGGTAAATTTTTTTGTTCCCTGGTTTGGCAATTTAAAAACAGAGACCATTCAGTTTTTTCCTTTATCCCTAGAAATACATAAAGTATGGAAAGAGGCAGCTGCATTCAAAAATCAAATTGAATTTAATCAAAACATTGTTTCTGAAGTTTTAAGAATTTTGAACTTGTTGTTATATCGAATGAATGGTGCTCAAGCAAGATGGCACCAATACTCTGTCAGGTTTTATTATTTAAATTTTGTTGAACAAGAATTTGAGCAGAAACAAAACAAAAAAAATCAAGAGATTCAAAATCAAAACTCAAAGAGTTTGGTTTCCGTTCGTGGTGTTTCTTTGGAGTCAGCCGTTCGTACGATCAAAGAAAGAGCTTTTCATATGCAAAGTGGGGTCTATCATGAAATGGATAGACAAAACCAACAAATGGTGGTTTCTTCACTCATTCACGTGATGGATCAGATTTCGGAAAGCATCGATGGCGAAAAAGAAATTACAAAAAAGTTACGTTTGGTCCATAAATATGGTGGAATCATTTCTGTTTCGACCGCAGCTAGTGCAAGAGATTCTCTTTCTGTTATAGAGGATGCTTTGTTTTTATTGCAAAAAGAGCGAAGATTACATTTTCCTTGAGGTATTGGTGAATCTATGAAATTATCAAAGAACCCTATTTGGACCACTGATTCACAAAGAGAAACGATCATTCAAAAACAAATTCATGCCCTTCGCAAAGAAATAGTTGATTGGGTTTCTCGAGAATCCTCTTTAACAGAAGACAAAAAAGAAATAATAATTAGAACCAATACGAGTGAAAATTTTTTTGAATATTCCGTTTTGAATCGAAGAGATGTAAGTGCCATAGATTCGAGGTTAAAGTTCATTTCTTTGAGTTCAGAAAGATTAGAAAAACTGTATGAACTTCAGCCAACTCGCACCACCTTCCAAAAACAAACTTTTCTGATTCGCAAGGCAATCGTGTATTTAGATACTATGCTTTTGATTGCACAAAGAATGTCTTCCATTGCGAAATCAGAGGCTATGCGTGAATTTAAAGACTTACAATTAGAAGTTGCCACATTGATTGATGAAGTCGACCGCATTGCTTCATTTGCTGAATACAACAATATTCGATTGTTTGAAGGACACTTTGCAAGGAATTCTAGAGTTGCATCGATGTGGTTCATCAATGAAACAAATGGTGAGCTCTTTCGAGTTTATCTTGGTACGATGACAGCCAAGTCTCTTGGGTTGACTTCCTCTGATGGAAATCCTGAGACGTTGTCGAGTCCTGTTTTGTTTCAAAAAAAAATGGATGAAGCCATCAATAAAATTATCGAAGAACGAAACCGATTGCAATCTGTTCTTAATTGAAAATTGAAAAATAGGATTTTGTATCAGTATATCTATTTCCTAGGAGTCTCATATTTAAAAGATTGCCTTAGGTAAAAAATTTAATTATGAATACACTTGAAAAAAAATTCAATGAAATGCGCAGTAAAAAGAACAATTCGACTAGTGATTCGTTTGCGTTATTTGATGCGTTACAACCAGTTTCTATAGAAGATACAATTGGTCGGTGGCATGGGTCCGGTTTTCACACTGCTCATACAATGGATGGAGCTTTGGAGACGTTCAATTGGTATGGAAAAGAATTTGTCGATGCTGACAATGTTCATCCTCTTGTATTTCGATCTTTTGGAAAAACTTTATTTAAAGTGAATCCTTCGCTTATGCCCGTACGACTTGCAACATTGATTCCATCGACTCACTTGTGGCCTTTAAAATACTTATTTTTAATGGTTCGTTTTTTGTTTCAAACTTCAAAATCAAAAGCGCGCGTCAGACGAATTGAGTTTCGTGGACAACTGACGGCTGCAATGATCTATGACAATTTACCCATTCACGATGTATTTAAAAAGGTAAATCAGGATACTTTGTTTGGTTGTATGGATTATAAAGGAATGAAACAACCTTTCTTTTTTGTATTAGAAAGAGATAAATAAAAAATACACCCTTGTGTTCCTTGATAAAACAAGGGTGTAAATTATCCGATATTTAGTCGTTTAACCAAGTGATTCCTGATTCCAAACTAGGTACGGATTTTAATTCAACATTACCTGTTTTGAGAGTTTGGTCATCAATGGAAATGGCAGCTAAAGCCGAGTTGGGAACGACAACAGCCATTTTTCTTAGACTCGAATTACTTGCTTTAGGGAACCAGTTGACATTCACCCATTCTTGAGCAGAGCGTGTGACAAGACCCATCCTTCTTGTGTCGGCAAGCCACTTGCGAATGTTATATTTATGTATAATATTCAGGGCTTCGTTTAGAATCTCTATGTATTTATCTTCGCTAAAATTTGGTGTCCAAACAACTTCTAATAGATCTTTTTCTTTTATATAATAAATACTTCCGATATCAGAACGGAATTGGAGCTTGTGAGTGGATTCATCCCTTTCGGAAATTGATGATTCATCGGAAGCTACATTTGTTTTAAAAAGATCAACCATTGAAATTAGTTTATTTGCTGTATTGGCAATGGCAGTAATTTTTTCAGCAAGTAAGTCGCTACTTTCTGAATTGCTAAAGGATGACTGGCTAATGGAGGAGACAGATGCCATTACTTCGTTTGTAGCTGTTTTGTGTTCAGTGACTGCTTCTTTGATTTCTTCTGATCTCTCTTTAACAAAAGTAGCTTCTAACAAAAGTTTGTTTTTTAGTTCTTTCTGTGTATTCACGGCAGAGTGGACTTCTGTAATCTTTTCTGAGATAGAATCAATGTTTCCAATAATCTCTTGGATTTCCATAGTTGTTTTTTCAATTCGTTCTCTTCCTAAAGAAACATCGTTTTGATTTTTCTTCATCAGAGAGTCGATTCCCTTGACAGCGCTAGCAGTTCTTTCTGCAAGTTTTGAAACTTCTTCGGCAACAACCGCAAAGCCTCTTCCTGCGTCACCAGCACGCGCAGCTTCAATCGATGCATTAAGGGCAAGCATATTGACTTGTTCACTGATTTTTGAGATGACATCGACTGTTTTTGAAATTTCAAGTGAACTTTGGGACAAATTGTCCATAGCTTCATTCATTGTTCGAAGTGTATTTTTTCCTGCTTCCGCACGATCAATAATATTCTTAATTGAATCAAGAGTGCCTTCGACATGTTCTCCCGTTTTATCAATAGCTAACGATAACCGATCTACCTCCGAAGTTAAGTTGCTCATACTTTGTGAATTATTTTCTGCTATATTTGAGATAGACACCGCAACTCCAGAAATTTCTTCTATTGATGCTGAAACCTCTTCTGTCGCTGCTGATTGGGATTGTAAGTTGGATGCAAAGTCAAGAGTGACAAGTTTCATTTCTTGAGAGTCGGAAGATAATGTATCAGCGGAAGTTTTAATATGTTGAATAAGTTCTTCTTGTGCTTGTAACATTCTATGAAAGCTTGAATAGAATTCTGCAAGTAAATCATTCTTTTTGAAAACAAGTCGGGTTTGTAAATTTCCAAGTCCAACGTCTTTAAAAGCTATTTCTAATTTTCCAAAAATCTTTTCAAACCAAGAACTTAGTGATAATCCAAAGAAAAAGCTGAAAATTAATAATATCGTCAGAGCAATCCCAATGGCCATTGTTAGGTTTTTAGGTAATGCATTTTGGACCTGCAAAACTATGGCCAAGGTGAAAAGCAAAAGCAATCCGAAGGCCAAAAAAGAAAGGATGAAATAGGTTTTAAGTTTTGAATGCATAATTTTTCTAATTCCAATTTTCAATGCCACAGAGTAGATGCTAGTCTAAAACTCTAATAAAACAATTTTGGTTTTAGTTTTCTAGGATTCGTTTCTCACAAGGGACATAATTGAAAAACTATAACGTTGGATACTCAATCTGTTTTGTGACAAACCGCAATGTTTTCGTTCCATATCTATTTTCAATCTCTGACAACGTTTTTTTAAGCTCATCGACCGGTTTGATTTCATTAGCAATTTTTTTACTCAGTTGACCTTGGTTTTGGTCTTCATTGTTGGTATCAGAAACGAACCTGATTCCTGATTTTGTTACGATCGATTGATTGGGACTTGTCACAACCATTGCCTTGGACTTGTATGTGCGAGAATAAGCATCTGCCACAAGAGCAACCGAAATTTCATCTATCCCTTGGTAGATAGGAATTTCTATCGTTTCGTAATTCCAAATGAATATTAAGTTCTTAGCCGCAGTTGAATACTCATCCCACCCAAAATGAAAAACATCACTGTTGTGGCTTGAGTCCCAATTGGAAACTCCTAATTCACTCGCTATGTCTTTGGCTTTTCTGAAACCTGCGATTGATTCAACAATCGCTAACGAAATGGGAAGGGATGCTGTGACACCTGCTGTAGTAATGACATCCTTGTCTTGTAGATATCTTTTATTTTTTGTCCATATCGTATCTTTGAATGTTTTTGATAAGTCGGGTAAGGAATACCAATGTCCTGTCGCATGTTTATCTTTTAGCAATCCAGCATGGGCCAATGTCCAAACCCCATCACAAATCCCAACGATCGTTGCACCTAGTTTGTTCTGGTTTTGAATCCAATGGATTATTATTTTATTATTCGAATTGTGAATGGCTGGAACAATCACTATATCCGCACCCTCGGGATATAATCTATCAAAGTCTGCAATTGAGGTAGTAATTTCTATTGAAAGTGTTGGGAACATATCCATACGTCCTTTGTTAGGTGCAATGAGTGATACTTCCGCGATTTCTGCTCGTTTTAATACTCCGAATGGAATGAGAAAATCGGTCAGTTCTGTATATTGGTTTTCGCCAATGATCGCTACGACTGGTTTTTTATGAGTTTTTTTTACCGGAAATTTTTCTAAGTTATTCTTTGTCGGCGTTTGGCTAAATAGATGAAATGGTCCCATTCCAAATGGTAAACAAAAAAACAAGTAGGTTAACAGAATTAAAATTAGTGTTACGAGGTGATTTGTTGAAGGGATGCTTTTTAATTTCATTTTATCAGTATTACATTCTTTTGTCTTTCGGTCGTCCATGCGGATACAGACGGACTAAAAAAGGAGAGACTTCCCTTAAAAAAATAGACAGAAAAAAAAACACATTCTTGATAGAGGAATGAATCTGATTCCATTTGCAGGAGCCGTTGTCTCCTCTTTGCTTGCAATCGCACATTGGATTAAAATAAAAGAAAATCGGTTTTTAGAAGATCATCAAATAGTAACGTCAATTCCAATGGAAAACCGTTTTTTGTATCGGTATGCACCTTCGTTTCTTTTCATTTCGCTTACCATTTTACAATTTCATATTTATCTTGAATTAACAAATCAGATTTATGTATTACCGTTTTTTTATGGCATTCATATTCCTTGCCTCCTACTCATTGGACCTCTTAGTTATATTTTTTTTGAAGATATGAGTGGCGGTGGGTTTAAAAAAATCCGATGGTACCATTTTTTGCCTAGTTTATTTGGTTTTATTTATCTTTTTGTAGTTTGGTCAAAAATTTCCTCTCTGCCATTTCTGGATTCTACGGACCATCATTCTATTTCATATGATCATTTCTCCGTTGGAATCTTTTTGTGTTTGGGAGTTTTATCTATTTTTGGATACACACTTGCCATTTTGATTCGTATATATCGTTGGAAGTCTGATTTCAATAAAACAATAGGTTCTTCTTTTTTACCTTTTTTGTATTTTATGGGATATTCTTTGTTAGTTGTTACTTTATTTGTCATTGCACAACTTTTCTTTATGCAAATATTCCTTGTTGCATGTGCGGGGCTAACTTTTCTTTTGGCTTATATTTTATTGTTAAAAATTAACCATAAAGAACTCATTCCAAATTTTAAGAAAGAAACCCGATTGGCTCGTTATCAAGAAAGCCGAATCAAAGGAGTTGATATCACTCTAGTTCTGCAGCAACTAGAAGAACTCATGAGTTCGGAAAAGTTGTTTTTAAATGAAGACCTTAGTTTAGCAGTTTTGTCAAAACGGTTGGGTATTAGTAGTCACCAACTTTCCGAAATTTTAAACTCAAAACTTAATTGTACCTTTCGTAATTATGTCAATGGATTCCGTTTGCAGGAATCAGCAAGACTTCTATTAGAACAACCACAGATGACAATCTTAAGTGTGATCTATGCTTCTGGATTTAATTCAAAATCATCCTTTCATAAACTTTTTCAAAATCGATTTGGTCTTTCGCCACAAAAATACCGATCGCAATCCGACTAATTTACGTTCGTTTCTTCTTTTTTGATGGTTTTTGATTCATTGTATCTGCTTTTAGAACTGCTGCAAAATATTCACCAATAACAATATCTGACCAAGAGTTTGCTTTGAGTCCTTCGAAATATGCAATATGACTTCCGCGTTTCGTATGCAAGTGGATAGTATTTGGAAGAGTTTCTAACCAATGCAAATTTTCCAAGACATTTTGATTCACACAAATAGGATCGTCTGCCGAGTTTAGGACAAGCAAGGGAGTTTTTATATTTTTTGCAACTAACACAGGGTTGGAATGGTAATAGTATTTTTCTTTATTTTTGAACCCTGAAACTGCATGTAGTTTATCTTGAAACTCACCAATAGTTTTGATTTTTAATAATTCCTCAATTCCTTTTAGCTTTGATAAACTTTCATAATGCGTTTTTAAAAAATAGTTAATTAACCTTTGGCCCATTATTTTACTATAAACCGGATGAACTCGATGAAATGCTTTTTCTATATCATAGGCCGGAGAGACTGCAACAGCAGCTTTAAATTGACTTTTTGCACCCGCTTCTCCTAAATAACGAGCGAGTAACCCGGATCCAGCGGAAATACCTACACCAAATAATGGGTTGTCAGGAAATCTTTTTTGGATATGAGATAATTGTTCTTTTAGGTCGGATGTAGAACCCATTGTATTAATTTTAGGTGTTGTGAGAGGTAAGTTCCCATGACCTCTGCGAATGCAGACCACTACAATCCAATTGTATCGTTCTCGTAAGTATTTAACCGTGGATTTAACATCTTGTTCATCCCCACTAATCGTATGGAAAACCACAATAATCGGAGTCCTATCTTTTTTTGTGTTTTTCGTTAAACCTGACCAAGCAAGACCAGTGATCCCTCCATCCTTCATTTTTAATTGTTCCAATTGATCGTAATCAAATTTTTTTGTACGATATTCGCGAAACATTAAAAGAAATAACATTAAGTGTTGGTTAAAACACCAGAAAGTCGGATAATATTTATTTGTTAGGTGTGGCGATTGATCAATGACACGTAGTAAAAAATCTGATTCACTAAATCTGAGAACTGGTGTTTCTACAACTTCCCAAAAATAGTAGATTATAAAAACTATCAAACCAATAAAGAGGAAAGTTATAAGAGGATGGTTTATCAGAAAACTCACTCGATTGTCCTATTTGTAGACCAGTTTTGCATTTAAATTTTTCATAAAATCAATATCAAACTTAATCACTTTTCTATCGTATGTGACAATGCCGTTTATTTCTTCTTCGACATCGCTCACTTGAGTATAAATTGCTGCACTTAATCCTTGGTCGATCAAAGGGATGAGTTCGGATTCAATTAATTTTTTATATTCTTTTTCTAAACTTTGTTTATCAGGTAGGATTTTGTATCCAAAGAGTTTATTTTCATCGAATACATGGCCTTCTGTTTTTAATGAGTATCCACCAAATTCACTGAGAACTATCACTCTTTTTTCATTTTTTGGAACTTTTAGCTTTTGGTAATATAAATGTAAACTTTTTAGATCACTGCTTTCTTGGCCCTGGTCATACCATCCGCTGACACTGTCGATAGTTCTTGTATCATCTAGTTTTTTTAATTTTTCAGTGAGCTGTATGCTATCGAATTGTCCCCAACCTTCATTGAACAATACCCAAACAGATAAACTCACTGTATTTTTTAATAAGTGAACAGTTTTGTCTATTTCGGATATAAACTCTTTTCTTCCTGCTTCATCGGTTCTATTTAAGAATTTATATTTTGTATCTTTAGTTTTCCAGCCAATAAATGGTAGGTAAGCGACCTTCCAAGTTTCATAAGCACCTCCACCACAAACAAAATCCTGCCAAACGAGGATTCCCAATCGATCACAATGATAATACCAACGTAATGGCTCAATTTTAATATGTTTTCTTAACATATTAAAGCCCATATCTTTCATCAATTTTATTTCTTTTATCATTTCCTCATCGTTAGGTGGTGTTAAAAGTCCTTCAAACCAATAGCCTTGGTCTAAAAGTCCATTATGGAAATATGGTTTATTGTTTAAAAATAATCTTTTGAACTTTCCATCAAAGCCGATTGAAAATTTTCTCATTCCAAAATATGATTTTACTGTATCACCAGATGACTTAATTAAAACTTCGTAAAGTTTTGGATTCTCTGGTGACCAAAGTTCCATATTGGGAATTTCTATATTGGCATTTTTTAGAGACGATTCTCCTATGATTTTATTTCCGTCAAAAATTTGAATGATTGTGTTGGTGCTGTCTGTTGTTACATTGATTTCGACAGTTTTTGTATCAATATTGGGTGTGATCTTAATGTCTTTTATATAATCTTTCGATACACTTTCTAACCAAACGGTTTGCCAAATCCCCGATTGAGGCGTATACCAGATCCCACCACGTTTAAGTTTTTGTTTCCCTCTTGCTTGGTGTCCAGTGTCTGTTGGATCTGTTACGATGAGTTGGATTTCGTTTTTTCCAATTTGAATCCATTGGGTAACATCAAATTGGAATGGTAAAAACCCGCCTCTATGCGATCCTACTTCTTTTCCATTGATAAAACAAATACAGGAATAATCTACAGCACCAAAGTGGAGTAATGTGATATCTCTTACAAAATCAGAAGGAATTTCAAAATTTCTTTTATAAACTAATTCTTCATTTGGCTGAAGAATAAAATTTCCGATGCCACTTGCGATTGACTCCGGTGAAAAGGGGACATTGATTTTGTATTCGATTTTGGATTTCCGATCAGATTTAACATGTGTTAGATCCCATTCACCATTTAAGTTAATATAACTATCTCGTTCTAGTTGTGGGCGAGGGTATTCTGTGTGAGAAATTTTTTTCATTTTGGATGGTTACCTTTGAAAAGTAAAGAAAGTGGAATGAATATTAATAAACAGAAAATAGCGCCAACTAAAAAGATTTCAGGAGCAGGTACATGCGCTGTGGCACCATTGACTGGATCAATGTAGCTAAGATTCGTTCTTTCATTGATTGTTTCGCCAATCATTGGACCTATGTACATTGGAATTAGGACAAAGAAGATCATCCTAATCCCTTGCAATTTTCCGGTATTTTCTTGAGGTGTGTAATCGCGAATCTGCGCTCCCAAAAGAGCCAAAACCTGAACAAATCCTGTGATCAAAATAAGACTTGTTAGTCCAGTAAACCACATAACTTCTGTTTTTAAGTTTAGATCAATGGTTTTTGACATTGTATATAAAGAAAGCATCCCAAAAATATAAATTATCGAAAAGTATATTAGTAATTTGTTTTTATTTTTTCCATCAAATTGTTTTCCTAGTAAAACTGTGATGATACTTGCTCCAAGAATCACTCCAGCAAGAACAATAGAATATTGAATGGCATCAAATTTTAAATACTCTTGCATATAAATGATAAGATAGGGCATGTACACTTGGCTTGCAATTCCGTAGATTCCCATGGCTAAAAAATATAAATATAAACTTTGATTTTCTTTGATTACATTCAGTTTAAATCCGTACGCAAGGTCAGACAAAAAATTGGTGTTTTGTTTTTTAAGATTAGGATTGTCCTTGATTAACCAAATTCCAATGATTCCGGAAACCGACATCATGGTTCCTACTGCAACAAAGAGTCCAGGATAACCAAGTGCATTTACTATGATTCCAAAACCACCGGCAACAATCAACATTGCAAGCAATGGCATTGCTGATAGAACCCCTTCTGCAAGACTTCTTGCATTTTCCGTGTTATCGGTAACGTAGGCATTAAAGGCAGCGTCGTTGGCAGTGGAACCAAAGGCTGTCATTATACAATCTAAAGTAATCACAATGGCGATGGTAAGGCTTATTATTTGGTTTGTGTCTGATAAATGAAACCAGTCGGCAGTATTTTCTTTTGAGATGAATGCAAAAGATAGTGTGAGTAGACCCCAAAGAAGATAACCAAAGGAGATAAAATACTTTCGATTTCCTGCTTTATCAGTTAAAATTCCTGCAATTAAGGTTGTGAAGGTAGCAACAATTCCACTCAGTTGAACCATCAGAGTGACGGAAGAAGTGTTCTTCGCGATGGTATTATAAATAAAAAGATTAAAATACATATTCTCAACGGACCAAGCGATCTGTCCGACGAGACCAAATAAAATGAGTACGGACCAGAGTCGTCCACCTAAATTATGATTGTTCATGATCGCATAGTGTCAGCGAAAGACACCTGTCTTGGCGATCAAAATTTTGACACTGGTTCAAATTTCTTTGATAGCAATTCTAATTACAAAAAAATTTAGAATACTTTTCCCAACTGAAATCCCAACCATTGGTGCTGTTGGGGCAAACCTTTTCCTGCTTGGAAGTCGATTGTTTGGTAGTTGTAATGAATTCCAAATAAAAAACCAGCATTGGATACGGACACAAATCCAGCCCGGACAAAACCAACTGCACGTTTTAAATCAGCTACGTACGTTTTTTCATCTCTATACTCAATTTCTTCACGTAACAGCTGCAATAAGATTTCTCTTTGTTTTGGATCTAAAATAAATTGGGACAAAATTTCATAGGAATATAGCCGTACGATTGGCGGCAGCTTCCCTCCATCCGGTCTAAAGATAGAATAAATTGCCAAAGCACGGGCGTTATCTGGTATTTGGTCCCATTGGTCCGAAAGATTTTTTAACAAAAATAATCTCATCCCTCTTTCGATATCTTCTGCACCGTTAAAAATGTTATTAAAAATCAAATAGTTGAGTCCAACATCATAAGGGTTTGTTGTTCCCTTTACTAAAAATTCGTTAAACAAAATGTATCTTTGTAATGAATTTTTACCATTATCTTCTGCAAGAGCCCTATATAGAATTTCTCTTTCGCCTGTTTCCGGGGTGGGATTATTTAAATAGTTATCCCAATTGCTGAATGCGGATTCTCTACTTTGAGCTTTATAAGTTTTGTCTGTTCCTATTTGTCCTTGGATTGTGGCATTATAAAATTGAAACGTTCCACCGGGGTTTATATAGAAATACCAATATCCTTTCCCATCTTCATGAAGAATGGGAGGACCGGGTTGTAAAGCTGAACTTCCTGGTCCTGGGGTTTTATCAACGTTCCCAAATCGAAAGATAAGTCCAAATGATGCATCAGTTTGGATATTCCCTAGATTCAAATTGTATTGTGTACCAAAAAACCGATGATGAAACTTTCTTACATCAGTTCGCAATGCACCTGAATAGGAATTTGGAATTTGTGTATCCCAACCTTGTGGTGTTGGCGAACCAATTAAGTTGTGAAAATTCATTTGGGCTGACTTGCCACCGACAGAAGGCCCAATCATTCCCACTTCTAATTCTGTAGTGATACTTGTGTCTTCAGTTGCAGTCGTTAAAGAATTACTAAAGTAGGCTCGACTTGAATAAGGTCTATCTCCATAAGATACATCCGCCTTTGTGATGTTAGTTGGTGTATAGAACTCCTGTCCTAAAGCAAATCCTTGCAGATGTTTTGTAGTTTGAGACGGAGTAATAAATAAATCATTCCAGTATCCTAATATTCTTCTAGTGGGATTGGATTCACCAGCAGTCATATGAAATTCCAATCGAGAACCATTTGTATAATAACGATCGGAAAAGGCTCCAAAAGCATCATTTTCCATTATGAGTCGAATCTGATACTGGTCTTTGGGCTCGAGAACAGTTTTTTCTATCTCAGGTAGGACTTCCTTTTTGGTCGGGTTTTGTTTTTTTGTCACCTTCGTTGTTTGGGCCTTCAAACTAATATTAAAAATAACCAAAAGGACAAGGAGGTGTAAGGCTTTCATGGTCCTATAGAAAAATCCCTAGAGGAATTCGCAAGGAACTCTCCAGGGATTTGGGGAATGTATGGTAAGATTAATTGACTGTTAAGGTTCCCATTTGGGCATCAGAAAAGGAAAGTCCGGGATTGGAACCATTTCCATCTAAATCACAGTAAGTTGTTGATGTGATGCCAGCGATGGAAAACCGAAAAACAAATCGATAAGTACCTGGTGTGGAAGGAGCGGTAAGGGTCGTGAAATATTCATCGTCATTACCAATCTGAAGGTTATACGTTGCAGGTGTAAATACCCATAAATGAGGGTGGGTGATCGGGTTTGTATTGTTTGGACCATAACCTGCACTTGCTGCAACCCTGTTATCAGCTCCTGCTACATCAGAAATACCTGTATGATAAACTCTACCATAAACGATATCAGTGGTTCCACCAGCGTTTGCGATGAGACCATTTGGCCATTGTAAAACGCAGTAGTGTACGATCGGTAAATTCGTCGGTGTTTTGTTTACTTCGGTGCTGAGAGAACTTTCTCCTCCTGCATGAATTGCGACCAACCGAAAGTAATAAACAGTATCGTTGGTGAGTCCAGTCACAACAATGGGAGAGGATGTACCGGAAACCGATGCATTACTTGTCGTGACCCCAGCCGAAGTTCCATAATAAACTTTGTAACTAGTGGCTCCCGCTACTGTCGAAAAGGCGATGGAGATTTGAGTGTTGCCTACGGTTGCAGAAGAGATTGTCGGTGTCGAAGGGGGGCCGACGGACACAGCTAAACTTGAAACTGTAGAATTATTTCCCGCTTGGTCACAACTTCTAGCCTTTATCGTATAACTTCCATTTGGTAAAGTTGCTGCTGTTGTATATTCCGTGCCACTAGAAATCGTACATGCCGATCCACCACTAAAAGAAGGGTCGGTTCCTGAGGTTGAATATGCAGTTTTTTTGCAACCTGTTCCGCCAGTATCACTACAACTTAAGTTAACAGTCGTTCCACTGGGATGTGGTCCACCCGTTGTGGGAGAAGTGATACTTACGTTTGGTGCCGTAGTATCCTTGGTAAGTGAGAAGGAATTGGATCCATAATTAGAAACAAGGTTTGCAACGCAGATTCGAATTGTATTTGATCCGACAGAAAAATTGTTATTTGTAATGGTGGAAGTGGTGTCTGGTCCACCAGCCGAAACGTTTCCTGTGACGCTGAGATTACCAGATCCATTGGACAACGTTGTGCCAGTTGAACAACTTGAGCCACCGACTCGCAATTGGTAAGTGCCTGCTTTGGAACTTTGCCAAGAAATTGAAACCGTTTCCGTTCCATCTAAATAAGTAGGATGGGAGTTGATGGTAATGTTGGCAACAGTTGTATCGACTTTGTAGAGCCCTGTAGTGACAGCACTTACATTTCCAGCAGAATCCCTAGCAATGTACTTTAAATAATTGGAATTGGCATCGGAAAGTGAAATGGCTGCGGTGTATTCTGTTCCAGAAGTGATATTTCCTGTGGATCCGTTGATGACTGGATTTGGTGGTGCAGAACCTGATTGTAATGCATAAGCAATTTTTGTACAACCAGATCCACCCGTATCGGAACAAGCGAAAGTAACAGATGTCGTAGTGGAAAAATCTCCCTGGCCAGGAGTGGGTGTCACGACTGGTGCTGTATCATCTCGTGTGATCTGAAATGTTTGAGACCCTGTGAGTCCCAAGGCAGTAACACAAATTCTATATTCTTTATTTCCTTCCGAAGTAAAATGAGACCCTGCATTTCTTGTGAAAGTTTTATTTACACTCGCCGTGACTGATCCATTGTCAACTTCCGTTCCGTTGTTACAAGAGGATGATCCTTCTCTAATACTGTAAGTCCCTGTTTTATTAGAAGTCCAAGTGGCAGTTGAGTTGGTGATGGCTCCTGCCGAATTGCTAATATAATTTGCTGAAAGGGATACAGATACCGAAGGAGCTGCTGAATCAATTGTATATGTTCCTGTTGTGACCGTTGATAAGTTTCCAGCAAGGTCTCTACATAAAGCTTTTAATGTGTAATTTCCATCGCCAGAAAAAGTAATCGATCGACTCGGTGGATTAACCGTTATACCAACCTTAGGTGAAAAAGACGGAGTACTGCCATCGATCGTGTAAAGAATAGAACCTGGAGCGATAGAATCTTGGCACTGGATATTGACGTTAATGTTGGAGGAGGAGGTAGCTGAACTAGGAGACAGATTTAATGTCGGTGAAACATTATCAGTTAATACTTGACCAATCGTGGTATCATTGGCAGTTCCATCGCCATCTGTGTCAAATCCATCTGGGATTCCATCTTTATTAACATCAACTAATACGACTGTGGTGCCAGAACCATTAGGACCAGTTGTAATTGTAATGATCCCTAAATCGTTGACGGAAATATAATAGTCGGCAACACCATCTCCATTTTGATCAATTGCATCGGGCACCCCGTCACCATTTGTATCAAGCAAGATAATGGAAGGGAAATCATTTCCATTCAGGGTAATCCCATCCGCTACTCCATCCCCATTCGAATCTGTGAGAATTCCATCGGAGACTCCATTTTGATTCAAATCAATAGTGGCACCAGGTTTTAAGTTTGCCGAATTTCCTGAGGAACCTCCACCTAAACCTAATAAAATAGACTCCATTCCTGATTTTTTGTCTTCCCCAGGCAATAATATACATTGGGTTAGAATCAGAATGGAAATAAACATTGGAGTTAGGTGGTTTTTTTTCATATGGCGTTTCACTTGTTAGACGATAACCACATACGAAAGAAATTTATTAACTTGTCAATAGGAAATTAGCCGGTTGGTACTCATTCTTTTTACGATTTGCTTTTAGCAAATTTGCGTATTCCCTCTAGAAAATGGAGGATTACTTCCTGTATTTAGGTTTTCGTTTTCCGTAATGATTGCATATACAATACGTTTGTCCCGATTGTTAAATCTGTGAGACTTTGCAATCGAGACTACTTGCACCAAGCAGTGTTTTGATATAAACCAGGATTTTCTTAATCTTTTTTATTTTGATTCTTCCGAATCATCTTTTAAGTATAAATAACGTTCTGCTATAAAGGTTCCAAAAGGAAGAACGGAGGCAAGCGCCGCTAAAAAAGTTTTTTTCAGCTTCCAACCTAACTCCACTTTTACTTGGAATAGTTCCACCAAATACAAAAGAAATAATAACCCGTGGATGAGCCCAACGACCTTATTCGGTTCTGGATTTTGATACAGATATTTGAGAGGCATAGTCACAAAGAGAATCGTGAGAAATGAAAGGCCTTCCAAAAAAGCCAAAATGCGAAATCTTCCTAATTTTGTTTGGAGTAAATGATACAAAGGTAAATCCTTTAAAGTTCGGTATTTTCCAGGTTCTTGACTTTCTTTGGATTCGTCCTTACTTTCTTCAGTGACTTACCATTCCCTTTGGGTTTCCTTTTGCCTTTTTTTTAGTCAAAATGATGGGTTTATTGGGAAATGACTCCTTCTCCTTTGGTTCGGATATAGAATTAGTCGACAATTGTTCGGGATTGACATTTCGAACGAAGCCATTACAATCTGAAAGATGCAGTTTCGAATTTCACTAATTGTTCTCTTTTGTTTCACGTTTTCTCTCCATTCTGAAGAGAAACCAGTCTATTCTGCCGCGATGGCAAAAAAAGACATCACAGGTCCATCTGTTGGTGTTATGTTTTGGGGTTATGCGAGAGAGGACCAAACTGGACTTGGGATTCATACAAGGCAGTATGCTCGTTCCCTTGTCATTCGAGACCAAAGTTCCAAAAAACTTTTGGCTTATGTTACTGCGGAGGTGGGAGGAATACCTTTCGAAATCCAAAGAGATGTTGTGAAAAGACTTCAGCTAGAGTTAGATCCATCATTTAACTATGGCAATGTGTTAATCAATGCATCTCATACACACAGTGGTCCTGCGGGACATTTTCATTATTCCGAAGTTTCTTTTTATTCAAAAGAATTCTATTCAGAATCTTATGCGGTTCTTAGAGATGGAATTTTTGAATCAATTAAAGAAGCTTATCAAAAATTAAAACCTGCTGAATTGATCGTCGGAAAGGCCATGGTGAAGGAAGCAGGGGTCAATCGGAGTCTTTCGGCATATCTTGCCAACCCAGAATTAGAAAGAAAAACCTACTCGGACAACATTGATCGGGAAATGCTCCAACTAACAGTATCTATATCTGGAGTTCCAATTGGTTTTGTCAATTGGTATGGCGTACATCCAACTAATATTACTTTTGACAATCGTCTTATTTCTTCAGATAATAAGGGGATTGCATCTTTACTTGCAGAGTCAGAAGCCAAAAAACAAGGTTTAAACGATTTTGTTGCGATTTTTGCTCAAGCAAACGAAGGCGATGTCTCTCCCAATCTTAATTTAAACAACACCGGTCCAGGAAAGGACATGTATGACAGTAGTTTTATCATCGGCAAAAGACAATTTTTAGCTAGTCAAGAGATCTTAAAATCAGAACGCAAACGGTTGTCAGGTGGAATTTCTTTTACACAACGATTTATTGATATGAGTAAACACCCTGTCAGTAGTGAATTTTCTGGAACAGGTAAAACAGAAACCACATGTCCTTCTGCATATGGATATTCATTTGCTGCTGGTTCTACGGAAGAAGGAGGAGGTCATTGGTTGTTCCACGAAGGTATGACAAACCAAAATCGTAGATTTTATATTGATTGGATTGCAAAGTTTATGTTGCAGTCTCCGTCTCAAGAGTTAAGAGAATGCCAAAATCCGAAAGCAGTCCTATTCCCTATGGGAGAGACAAAACCTATTCCGAGTCTTCCGCAAATTTTACCTTATGGCCTCGCAGTTGTTGGAAATTTAACGATTCTTGTTTTGCCACATGAAGTCACAACAATGTCGAGTCGAAGATTAAAAAAAGAAGTTCAGTCTATATTAAAAGATCAATCTTCAGAAATTGTATTGTCTGGGCTAACTAACGATTTTTCTGGATACATCACAACACCGGAAGAATATTCTACGCAAAATTATGAAGGTGGTCATACCTTACACGGACCACAAAGTTTAAACGCCTTAAGGCAAGAGTTTCATAAAATGTCATTGGAGTTAAAAAGTGGTTCACCCGTTCCTACGACTACTGTTATGCCTTTGGATTTGTCCGATCGAATTCATCCTTTGAAAATTCCTTCTGCTGACGTGATTTCAAATAAACCTCAAAATATCATTCAACCTAATGCGGAGACATATAAAAAAGGAGAAGTCATCTCTTGTCGAGTGGCTTCTGCACATCCCAATGTTGGTTATCCAAAAGTTTTTTCTTATCTTTGGGTTGAAGCTCTAGATGGAGGTAATTGGAAACCGATTCGGTCTGATGCAGATTTTGATACTAAATTTATTTATCAAAAACGAGGCCTTTGGGGCAAAAGTGAAGAAAGTTTAGAATTAATTTGGGAAACAGGTGCTGAAACCAAATCTGGTGAATACCGATTGGTTCACGAAGGAATGTATCTCAGTGCAGATGGTAAAAAAAATCAATACCGTATAGAGTGTCCAAACTTTAGAATAGGTGAAGGCAGAATATAAGATTGCCAAACAAATCAGATCCATTATTTTTTTGTAATGGATCGACTTCCTTTTCGCCGAGTTGTATGGGCCAGATATTTGGCTTATGGACTTGGCTTTTTCATTTTACTATCACTTCCATTAAAATTTTGGTATTTGTTTTCTGGAGAGACTTTGAGCGGATGGGATACCCCGGGC
This sequence comes from Leptospira meyeri, assembly GCF_004368965.1. Classification (NCBI taxonomy): domain Bacteria; kingdom Pseudomonadati; phylum Spirochaetota; class Leptospiria; order Leptospirales; family Leptospiraceae; genus Leptospira; species Leptospira meyeri. The sequence goes on from NZ_SORO01000004.1 coordinate 97,307, forward strand.
CATATTGTTTTAGCTAAAGAGTTTGCAAAACAAATTCAATCAGGCACGGCAACTGGTTGGTCTGATGTTTGGTTTGGCGGCTTTCCTATCTTTTATTTTTATCCTCCGTTCTATTATTTTTTAGTTTATCAAATTCATTTTATCTTTTCGACAAGTATCGAGTCTGCTTTTTCTATATCGATATTTCTAACGATCATAAGTTTATTTTATTCCATTTATTTATTTGGAAAATATTTTTTATGGTCTCTCTATCCAAGATACATTCGTGTTTTATTGGGATTTTCTTCTGTTTTGTTTTACTTTAGTTATGCGGGAGAGGGATTACAGGGGACAAGTTTGGTAGGTATAGTTGAAGGGACAGTGATATCTAGTTTTTCTCATTCATTAATTCTTTTTGGGCTAGTATCATTGGATCGCTATAGAAAAAGTTTAAAGTCTGTTGATTTGGTACTTTTTTCCGGATTAACGTCTATTATTTTTTATTCGCATTTACTGAGTTCCGTTTTTTATTGTTTGGTTTTAGTTTTATATTTTTTTGAATATCGGTTCTTTGTTATAAGGAATATAAAACAGTTTTCTATCGTTGGATTCATTATTTTTTCTTTAATCCTGCCTGTTGTTTATAATTATTTTAAATTCTCCGAATTCACTAGTGGTGTCTTTTATGGATTTGCATACCCTCCGTTGCTTTCTATTTTAGGGAAGGATGTATTTGATTCTGCGTTAGCGGCATCTGCTAGAGGAGAAAATTTAACATTGGCGTACGTCGTTGGTTTGTTTAGCTCAGGCAGATGGTTGTCCATGGTTGCCTTGGTTCTTTTCTTATTTAATTTTAGAAAATTTCATAATTCGCCGCGAAGTAAACTAATCACTACGATTGCACTCGTTTTCTTTTGGTTGTCATTAGATTATTCGCTAGGTTACATCCTACCGAATTTTAAAATCCATAATTACCGCGCTTTCGATTGTTTCTTTATTGCCTTTTCGATTCTGTTTCCATTTGGCATTCGCTCCATTACTGGGAAAAGAACCGGGAAACTTCCTTTGTTTCCTTTAATTTATTTTGTAGTCATCGTTCAGTTTTTTTTGTTTTTAAATTTTGATCTGACTAAATATCAAAAATACTCTTCTCCACTTTGGGCAAAAGCAAGAAGTGCCGAAGAACTAGAATTATATGATAATCTGACAGAAAAATTAAAATCCTTACCCAAAGAGGCATTGGTCCAACCAGAAATTGTTAAATCGAAGTTAATGTTTGGGACTCCTCATTTTTGGTTACCACTTTTATACAATGCAGGAGTTCGAAACAATCTTGGTTTAACAGTAGAGTCTTCTTATTATTCCACACTAGTCTTTAATTGGCAAGAATTTGGTTTTGGACATTGTTTTCGTTGGGGAACGGATTTGGATTGGAGAGACACTCTTATATCTCTGCGAAGTAAAGGGAAAGACTCAGGATATTATTTAGATTTTTTACTTCGTTCTGGAGTGACTCATTTGGTTGGATTTACGCCAGAATACCATGATTATTTGGATCTGCATAAAGATCGTATACAATTAGTCGCTACGGAATCCCCATTTTCTATTGTAAAAATTTTACCAAGTACAATTCAAAAACAAATTAAACCGCTCGCTCTCATTCATTCTGATCTTTTCAATTCAAATTTTGATTATGGATATAGAGATTTTCTCAAAACCAGTAATTTTTTACAAATGCATCTAACCAATGCTGGTTATAGAACAAAAATCATTAGGATCAATCGAAAACAACTAGAACAAATGGATTTACTTGTACCTTTCTTTTCTGCAGTGGTTGTGATGAGTAAGGAAAAAGGATTTGGTGAAGATTCTTTTCTGGAAAGTTTAAAAAACAAAATGATTCCATCAATTGTATTACAAGAATCTGCACTTTTACCTCCAGAAAATCATCAGACTACGAAAGCTTTATCTCTTTTTTTGAATCAGATTCCAATTAGTTCAGAAACGAATAGAAACCAATTCGAAACACAGTCTTTTTTTAAAGGGAGAAGTTCAAATGCCTTTGATCTTTTGTTAGATGATACTGGGAGAGAGTTTATCTTGGCAAATGATAGAAAGAATGCCGAAACTCCCGCATTACCTTCTACGGGAGGAGTTGTTTACCTGATTGGTATGGTATTGTCTTTTTTACTTATGTTTGTTGGGATCTTGACGAAGATATCGTATTTTTCATTCTCAAAAACCAGTCGATAATCAGTGGATAACCTTTTGAATTCGGAGCTAGAGTAACTATAATAATGTTTATTGATCACAACGGTACTATAGTTCATGATCTTGGGGATATGTTGGAACCCTTGGACATTTCCTTCAAAAAAAGCTTTTTGTGTAAAGTATTGGTCTTGGTTGTATGACCAGGCATACAAAGGGTTGAGACCAAATAAAAATTTGTATTCGGGAACTCTAAAAGTAAAGTACGGATAGTCGGCCCATGAAAGGAAAATTTTTTCCCCTTTCGGGATATTAAATCGAATCCACTCGGTGACTATATATCCATATTTTGTTTCTGAAGATCGAAACTGCTGTCCCATTTTTTCATATGCAACTGGGAACTGGATGATAAAAAGTGTTATCCCTATGAGGAGTTGAAATTTATTCGAGATTCTTATATTCAAAAAAATGAATATAAAGAACATGAGCCAACTCATTTCAAAAACCCTCATGGAGGCTCCGGCAAATATCAAACTAAGGATTCCTAAAAATAAAAATACTAAACTTTTTGGATGAAATACGTTATTTATTTTTTCCCTAAAGACCAAAAACAATATTGGTAATATAGGTAAAAAACCTAAAATGAGGATTTCTCTCGTTGGGGGTAACCATTCCGCAATAGCTTCCACTCCTGGTGGTGGAATGGATTGGATCACAAGTTCGATGAAATATCCTTTGAATTGAAAAGGAAAAGATGGATGGAGAACTAAGCCAAAAACCATTCCCAAAACAGAGGTCAAAAATATTTTTGTTTGTTCTTTGTTATTTTCTAAGCAGATTATAAATAATCCAGTAAAAAATAAAAAAGGAAATCCGCTATAAGACCAAACCGATAAAAAGGAAAGAAAAAAAATCCACTTCGTATATTTTATATTCCAAATTCTTAATATTAGGAAATAAAGCGTAAAGAATAATAAATTCCCTCTCCCGAATAACATTCTGCCTGTAAACAAAACAGAACCTAGAATAAAAAAAATAACAATAAGGTAAGGAGATAGGTTAGGTGATTCTGATTCTATATACTTTGTGATTTGGTATAATAAATTCCCAATTGAAACTAAGATAAATAGTTTGATTGCGATTGTTTCCTCAATTGGCAAAAAAAGAAATGGAATTTGTATTAGATGAAAGAGGAAATGATAATCGGTGAATTCTCTGGATTGGATTCCAATTTCTGGCCATGGAAGTTTGGAAACAAAACCTTCCTTTAAATAGAGTTTTGCGACTGCAAAATGATAAAATATATCAGCATCAGGTATACCTGTATAGGCAAAAAGAAGGATTCCGTAAAGAATGATTCCTAAGAGGATTGCATAGCGAAACGTTGTCACAGCTAGAAAAAGTTTTTTTTCTTAATGGTAATAACGTTGGATTGGTTTTATATCTTGTGGTGCATATCCATTTGCCATAGGGCTAATGGTCACAGGGGAATTTTGACCTTTACTTAGTGTTCCGTCAGGGGATAACTTAAAGTATTCAATTTGGTAATTGTTTGTCGTTCCACCTGTGTCCGAAGTAAAATAGACAAATTTTCCACTTTTATCCCATTGTAGAGCATTTGGTCCATTTCCCGCTGTAAATTTCTGATTCGTTTGGATTAGGTTTCCAGATGAAGGATCAATTTGGAGTAAACGAATATTATATGTCGCACCTGTTTGGTATAGAAACGCAGCATAATTTCCCGTTGGATCCACAGCTAAACTTGTGGAGGAGTTCAAATTTGGTATATGTGCGGAAAACGAAGGATCGGGTGAAAACGGCGAACCTGGCAATAAAGTCAATATTCCAGAATTATCATACCTGTACCCATAAATTGGATATGTTGAATTTACTGATGTACCATATAACAACCGTTTTGATTCGACGATGCATAAGTTTTCGAAAAAGGCAGGATTATCTGGTAGTGTAACAGGTGTTCCGCCTACTAATGTAACGCTATCTGGACCTGTTTTTTTGTGTACATTGATTCCAAATGGAGCAATCGAAGTCGACAACGAAAAAATTAAGTCATCATTATCACTTGCTCTTACTGCCACTGGGTTACAGCCAACAGAATACGGGTAACTTCCTACGTTATTTGTTGATAATGATCCAGTGATCGGATTACGGCTCCAACGACTGTTAGATGTTGGGTTAGATGCTGAATTGATTTGATACACTGTTGTTCCATCGGAACTAAAACCCATTACACGGGGAGTCCCGATTGCAGGTTGGTCTTCGAGAAGGCTGATACTCCGATCTGTGCCATACCGGTGAACCACGATTCGGTTACTCGGATAATCTGTAAACGTAACAATATCCCGAGAACTTGGAGGCACTCCGATCCGGTACGGGCTACATCCAGGGAAAGCGGAAGAACTTGATGCCCGTACATCGCTGACGTAATCATCAATGACTCCAATTTCGCTATCCACACGATAGACTCGTATTCCTGCTTCGTAAGGTATGGTGCTTTTTTTTAAAACTACAGCCAGTGCATCGGGTAATACCTTTTCAATCAGGAAGTACCGAACAAATTCCGCAAAAACTGACTGCTTCGCAAACTCGTCAGAAAGTGGATCGCCCGGATTGTTTAATTCAGGCATCTTACATTGGAAGCCAAAGGCGAAGAAAACCGTTACGAATAAAACACGTGAAATGAAATGAGAACGAACTGTCATAAGATCCTTCTATTAGGGACAGGCTTTCGAAAACGGACACCTGGCTTGCATGCAATTTATTGACTGACTCTTTTACTGGTACATATCATTTTTCCCATGTCAATTCAAATTGTCAGGACCCGTTCTGGTTGTACGGATAAGAAAATAGACAAATGTTTAGAAATATTTCTTCCGTTCGAAATCCCAATCCTTTCGAAAAACAAGTTGTGGGAAATCCGTATCTAATGGAAATTTTAGGAAAAAAGAACAGGGATATAAGAGGGAACGTATGAGCGAATTTTACCGAGATGAATGGGTTTGGATTACGGGAGCTTCCTCTGGAATTGGAAAAGAACTAGTTTCCCAAGCCTACCAACAGAAAGCAAAGGTCCTCCTCGCTTCCCGTAAAACAAAGGATCTAGAAGCACTAGCAAAAGAACTTCATTTAGAGAAAGGTCGTTACGCTGTGGAAAAATTAGATTTAGAAGATTATCAATCTACCGCAGGTTTTGCCAAACGTTGTTTGCAAAAGTATGGGATTCCGAAAGTAGTGATTCATAATGGTGGGATCAGCCAAAGATCTTTAACAAAAGAAACAAATTTAATTACTTTAGAAAAGATTATGAACACTAACTTTTATGGGGCTGCGGAAATGACTCGTGCGATGATCCCACAAATATTGGGGAAAAAAGATGTTCACTTTGCCGTGATCTCAAGTGTTGCTGGGAAAATTGGTAGTCCACTTCGATCTGCTTATTCTGCCTCCAAATTCGCATTAGTTGGCTTTTTTCATTCTTTACGATCAGAGGAAGAAAAATCGGGAATTTTTGTGACTATGGTATACCCAGGTTTTATCCAAACCAATATTTCAAAGAATGCACTCAAAGGTGACGGATCTTCCACAGGCACGATGGATTCTGTGATTGCGGCTGGTTTACCAGTTCAGTTATGCGCACATAGAATTCTACATGCAGTTGCAAATAAACAGCGTGAAGTTGTCATTGCAGGCATTAAGGAAAAATTTGGATTGTTTTTACAGACAGTATACCCTTCCTTATTTTTTAAAATGATTCAAAATGCAAAGGTAAGGTAATAGGAGAATACAGATTTGAAACAATTATTTTATGCTTTAGGAATGATTCTATTTCTAACACTGGGAGTTTTTGCTGAACCACCCGTACTCGATTATAAAACTAAAACAAAATCTAACGAAAAAGAACGGACCTATTTATTAGATTTATTGCGGGCAAATCTCTCCAATGAGTTTAAACAGGAGTTTGTTTTTATTGTAGAACATTTTAAAATTTCTGGAGATTATGCTTGGTTTCGTGGAACGGCCAAACGGAAAGATGGAAAAGAAATTTACTTATCGGAAGATATCCCCTATGATTGTTGCCATGTAGAAGCATTATTCAAAAAAGTAAATGGGAAGTGGCAGATTTCTGAATCAGGAGCATTTAGTACGGATGTTTGGTGGGATGGGATTCAGTCCCGTTATCCAAAGGCTACCAAAGAAATTTTTCAATAATCTGAATATTTGTCAGAGGTTTTGATATTGTGATAGAATCTCCATTTAGGTTTTGTTTGATTGGAGTATGCTTCTCGAGTATCTAAATGTTAATTCGATTCACATTCTTCCCAAGGCAAAAAATTGGGACGATATATGCCAGGAGTTATTAAGAAAAGTTGAAAACGACCCTATAAAGGAAGATCTACAAAATCGATTAGACACAATGCCGAACAGTCTGTTCGGTAGTCTTGGCCCCCATATTCTCATTCCACATTTTCGCTCCATACATATCAAAACTCCTGAAGTTTTTTTGTTTTTAATCCCCGGAGGAATTTATTTAGGTGAACGTTCAGTTCAATTGGTTTTGTTTCAAATGATCCCAGAAACACAACCATCTCTCCATCTACGATTGTTGCATGGTTTATCTTCGCTTTTGCCACAGATTTTTGATGAATTATTGAATTGTAATACAGAGTCAGAGGTATTAACAGTAGTGCAACGTGGCGAATCGGAGATGAAGCCAAGTTATAAAAATTTAAACCAATCACAGATCGAATTTGAGCTACAGACAAATTTACAAAACGGGCTTAGCCATTCAGAGGCAAAAATTCGGTTAAAAACATTCGGAAAAAATGCAATAGAGAATGAAAAATCGACACCAATCATTTGGAAATTTTTAAAAAGTTTTTTTAGTTTATTTGCAATTTTGCTTTGGGTTGCAACTGCTCTTTGTTTTGTGCCTGGTGTAGACATGCCTGAATTGGGTGTCGCAATTTTTATTGTTGTCGTCATTAATGGGATTTTTTCCTTCTTTCAGGAATCTAAATCGGATCATGCAGTAGAAGCCTTACGCAAGTTATTAGCTCAAGAATGTCCAGTCGTTCGAGATGGGGAAACAACAACAGTTCCTGCAGACGAGATTGTTCCTGGTGATTTGATCGTTCTTTCTGAAGGAGACATTGTTCCTGCAGATTGTCGTATCATTGAATCAGAAGATGTGGAAGTTGACAATTCATCTTTAACAGGTGAATCTACTTCGGCAAGACGTTATAAATCAGATAACGAAATTGTTTTAGAAGGAAAGTTTCTCTGGTTGGAAATGCCCAATATTCTTTTTGCAGGGAGTTCTCTGATTAAAGGGAAATCAAAAGCACTCGTTTTTGGAACGGGACAATCAACAGAAATTGGACAAATTGCACGCATCACTTCGAAAATAAAAAGAGAAGAGAGCCCGTTACAAAAACAACTGAAACAAACAGTAATTTCTATTTCACTTTTTGCCTTTGTAATAGGTATTGTGTTTCTAATTTTAGGTTATATGGTCGCTGGACTTAGTTTTGTTCAGGCATTTATTTTTTTTATCGGAATTTTTGTTGCCAATGTTCCAGAAGGTTTATTGCCAACTGTCACACTTTCTCTCGCATTAGGTGTTTCACGGATGGCTAAAAAAAATGCCATTTTAAAAGACTTGTCTAGTGTAGAAACCTTAGGTTGTACAACTGTGATTTGTTCCGATAAAACAGGAACCCTAACCCAAAATCAAATGCGAGTGATCGAAGTATACTTTGATTCAAAAACTTACGCACCCCAAGAATTAGAGTCAAAGGAAGGGAATCAAATTTTTCTAAGTTGCGGTTATTATTGCAATAATGCAGTTTTAGATCCTAAGCCAATGGGTGACCCAACAGAGCTTGCATTATTATATTTATCTCAAGGTCGAATCACAAATGTAAATGGAAAAAGAATTCACACGAATGCCTTTGAATCTGTGAGAAAAAGAATGAGCGTTGTCATCAAAGGAGATCAGTTTACGATTGCATATGCAAAGGGTGGCCCAGTTGAAATTCTCTCGGTTTGTACTCATGTCTATGAAAATGGTTCTGTTGTTCCATTGGATGAAGAAAAAAAGCAAAAATTAAAGAATGCTTCTGATGTTTCTGCGGGCAAAGGGTATCGGATTCTTTCATTTGCCTATAAATTGTTAGAAGGTGATCTTTCTCCCACTACTTTGAGTTCAGTTGAATCCTCTATGGTATATTTGGGACATTGTTGCCTTGCAGATCCAATTCGACCAAAAGTACCAGATGCCATTTCAAAATGTCATACTGCTGGAATTCGGATTCTGATGATTACCGGCGACCATCCTCTAACTGCTGAATCGGTAGGCAAATCCATTGGAATTGGAGGGGAAACTCCAATTGTCATCACAGGCGTACAATTGGATAAAATGAATGACCTTGCCTTAAAAGAGTGGATCCGCAAAGGAGAGCCTATATTTGCGCGAGTTTCCCCATCCCAGAAATTAAGAATTGTGACAATGTTACAAGACTTAGGTGAAATTGTAGCTGTCACTGGAGACGGGGTAAACGATGGTCCCGCCCTGAAAAAAGCGGACATTGGAATTGCGATGGGAAAAAGAGGGACCGAAGTAGCAAAAGAGGCAGCAAGGATGATTATCGTTGATGATGATTTCGCAACGATTGCAGATGCCATCGAAGAGGGCAGAGGAGTCTTTGATAACATCCGCAAGTTTTCAGCGTACGTTTTGAACTCAAATCCACAAGAACTCATCCCATTTTTACTTTGGGCGCTGATTCCGGGATTTCCACTTTTAATGACTGTTATGGGTGTTCTTGCTGTTGATGTAGGAACCGATTTAATTCCAGCAATGGGTCTTGGAGCAGAACCACCAGAAAAAGGAATTATGTACCGGCCTCCCAGGAATCGAAATGAAAAGTTGATTTCGATTCGATTTATCCTTAGGTCTTATCTCGTAGAAGGAATGATTTTGTTTTTATCATGTATCGCGACGTATTTTTATTTTGTTTATTCAGAGTGTAATGGCATTTTACCTCTTTCTCCTGAAGGTTTGAATATGGCGAATGCAAGTCCTCTATACCTTCAATCTTTAACTGCATTCTTTTTTCCAACGATCACAGTTCAAATTGCAAATGTTCTTTGTAAAAGATCAAGAACGGAATCCATTTTTCAAATGAACCTTTTCTCAAATCGAATCATTTGGGTTGGGATTTTGTTTTCCTTCTTTTTATGTGGAATATTCTTTTATACAAACCTAAGTTCTGTTTATTATTTTGCTCCAATTCCTTTGCATGTATATCTTTTTGCATTTCATGGAACGGTTGTTATGGTTATTTATAATGAAATAGTGAAATATTTTCGCAGAAAAAAACTTAAATTGAATTAGAATTATTCTAGATTCTTTCCAAAAGAAATTTATTGAATTTTATTTTGTCCCAGATCATCCGTTCCATTCGTATCAGTTGACCATGGAATCGCTAAAATAAACATGATTTGTAAGATGGTTACTACAAAAGTTTGGGATATTTAGGTGCGCGAAAAAAGAATTCTATTAGCTGAAGATGAATTGGTTTCGGCAACCTATTTAAAGGACAGTTTGTCCGCATTGGGTTATAAGGTTACCCTTGCCACTGACGGAAAACAAGCCTTAGAATTCTATTTAGAAAATCCCTTTCCTGTCGTCATTACTGACTATGAAATGCCTGGTTTAAATGGTGCTGAGTTGATTCAGGAATTGAAATCAGAAGAGATTGAACCTGTGATATTTATGTTCACTTCTCATAGTAATCCTAAGTTGATTGTGAACGTGATGAAGTTGGGAATTTATGATTATCTAGTCAAACCATTGGAAGAACACGAACTCTCCATAAAGTTAAAGCGAGCATTTGAATTTTATGAAATGAAAAGAACGGAAACAATTACTAAGAGAGAACGTCAACTTCGTTTGGAAGGTCATTTAGAATGGATCCAGTGGAAAGAAAAAATGGCTGGAGGTGAATTCAATCGACTAAACCAAAATTTATTTGAAAGTTTAAAAAACAGTTTTTGTCAAGGCGCAGGATTTGGAGCTTTGGTTACGCTTCTGAAATTAGTTTCTGATACAACGGTGAAAGAAGGAGAACATTATAAAATAGAATCAGACGTAATGGAGTTAATTCAAATTAATACGGGAATGGCAGAAAAAGCTCTAAAGATGTTTTCTGATATCGATTTAATGGTATCTAGTCCCATGGAGTTTGAAGAAATTACTTGTGCTGAGCTTTACGAACAATTTCTTCTATGGACTGAAGATTTAAAGCCGATATTGGCCTTAAAAAACCAACAGATTGTGATGGGAGATATTAAACAGAACCATTTAAAATATAAAATATCTTATAATAAATTTTCTCTACAGAACTCCTTCAAAGAAATTATTACGAATGCATGTAAGTTTTCACGTGCTGATACTAACATCACAATTGTAACGAATGTTGAATACAATTGGTTTAAATGTGTAATTTATAACCAACCTATACCTAATGCAGATGGAACGTATGGAGTTCCGCTACAATTTGAAAATCTAATTTTTGAACCATTCTATCGTTTATCCAAAAATGTTTTTGATGTTTATGGAACTCTGGATTTTGGATTGGGGCTTAGTTATGTGGATTCATGTTTCAAAAAACATGAAGGAAAATTGTCTGTCCATAATATCGTAGACCATTCTGAATGGAGTGATAGTCCTATTACGAAAGTGGCGTTTCAGTTTTCATTACCCGTAATAAAAAACTAAATTTATGTTTCAAACTAATTACGATGATATACTTTCGAACATCCCAGATTTAATTTGCGAATTAGATTCATTCGATAAAATTCGATATGCCAATTCATTTCACAAACATAGGTTAGGTTATGAGGCACATGAGATATTAGGTCGTTCGGTAGAAGATTTTTTTCATCCAGAAGATCGTAATGAGTTACTCACCAAAATGTCTTATTTGCAAACCCCTGGATCGGAAACCAAAGGGATTTGGCGAATTGCACATAAAAATGGACATTTTTTGACTTTTGAGTGTAGGGGAAAACTACAACAAGATTCAGATGGAAACAAACGAATCTTAGTTGTTGCAAGGGACATTACGGAAGAACTTGGGATTGAATTTAAACTACACACCAAACCTACCCACCAAAACACAACGGATTTACATTACCAAAGTTTTTTTGAATTGAGAATGTCACAGTTTGAGTTTTCACAATTAAAATTTGCTTTTGATGAACATGCAGTGATAACAATTACCGATCGAAACGGCAATATCACCTATGCAAATGATCGATTTTGCGAAATTTCAATGTATTCAAGAGATGAGTTAATCGGAAATAACCACCGTTTGTTGAATTCTGGATTTCATTCATCCGAATTTTTTGAACGTATGTATCATATGATTCAAAATGGATATGTTTGGAAGGGAGAGATTCGGAATCGAACAAAAACAGGTTCTATATATTGGGTCAGTACAACCATTGTTCCCTTGCGATCCATTGATGGAAGTATCAATCGATTCGTTGCATTACATACTTTAATTACAAGAACTATTGAATCTGAAGAAAGGGTGACTCAATTATTGCAGGAAAAGGAGTTACTTTTGCAAGAGGTTCACCATCGAATCAAAAATAATCTTTTTTCTGTTTTTAGTCTTTTGAAAATGCAGTCCAATTTTTCTCATGATTCTCATTTAAAAGAACAATTTGATGAAGCGGCCGGTCGTTTGCGAAGTATGATGGCCTTATATGATCGGTTGTATCGATCGCAGAATCCAAATGAAATTGATCTAAAAGAATACATACCAAATTTAGTCGGACAAATTTTATCAACTTATCCTAAGATGATTCGTTTTGATTTTATTTCAGATGAACCTATCATTGTGAAGCCAGACATTGCCAACAATTTAGGTATTATTTTAAACGAATTAATTTGTAATTCTGTTAAACATTCCTTTCAGATGGCGGAAGTTGGAAAAATTGTTGTCCAGATTCAGAAAAAAGATTTCAAAATTCATTTTCTTTATAGTGATGATGGGGAAGCGTTACCAGAAAATTATTCGTTAGAAAATTCAGAATCTGGATTTGGGATCAAACTTATGAATTTACTGGTTCAACAATTGAAAGGAAAAGTAAATGTTAAACCAGGTCAAAGTGTTCAGTTTGATTTATCTTTTCCTATTCGTTAGTTTTTTTCTTTAGCCAGTGTTTCCATTTTTTATGATAAAAATAGAAGACCATAACGAAAGTAGGAACAATAAACCAAAGAAGGAATATACTGCTCGCAGGTAATACAGATAGTTCCTCAAAACTAACGAATTGTTGAAAGTTTTCAATCATCCAACGAGTGGAATGTTTGAAAGGTCCTTGCCCTTTGATCACTGACAAGGAAATTTCTGTTTTTGCAATAACTGTTTCACCTACAGGGATTGTAAAACGATTTACTTCAACGGAAGGTAAAACTAATCCAGTACTAGGATCTACCGAATTACAATAGTTAGATTCGCATTGAACACAATGTCCAGTTTTCCCTTTTGAATCTGGATTCCCTGCAATATATGCATTGGCGGTAAATCCTTGGATACTTTTGTGTTCATTCCCAATATAAGTGCATGTCGTAAAAAGATTATCTTCCGTAACAAATTTAAGTTCTAATGTATGTGATCCTGCATGTCCATTTCCATCGGAAACATCAATGGGAAATTCTTTGGGGATGATGAAACTCGCTCTACCAAGAAGTGGAAATCTGTCAATACAACGTGTTTCTGATAGATTGTAATAACAATTGTTTAATGAAGCGTTGTTGGACTGATTTTGGAAACTATACATTTCAACATGATTGTTATCGATAGGAATTGGTCTTAGAAAACAAAATAGATTAGACTTTTTGTCTTTGGGGAACAAGCGATCACCTACTTCGATAGTTGTTGGGAAATCAATGCCTACATAAGAGCGAGGATCCAAAAGAATTGGAATGCCGTTTTCATCCAATTTAATTCCGATACAACTTGGATCCAGTTCGGAAGGAGAACAAGTTCTCTCTTCACCTTCTATGTATTGAATCAAAAGCCCTCCATAAAGTGGACAAAATGTCTCGATTGATTCTGGACTAAGAATGCTCAGTCGGATGGAGGTGGGAACAGTCACTCCAACTGGGTTTGTAGGTTCATCGGGTAGGCTCTGGGTTACGTTTGTGTTCCCGAGCAAAGGAAAAAGCCAGAGAAGGGAATCAGTTTTCCTGTGAGAACAAGTTGTGATAAAAAAGAGAATGAGGATGGACCATAGTGGTTTCATCTACAATCAGACGAAATGGAAAGGAAAGACTCTTAAGAAATCAGAGTGGATGATTCGTACTCTTACGTATATCTCAGTCGATTAGGTGAAGGATCGTGTCGAGTTTGTTCAATCGAAAAACAGTGCGGATGAGTTTATTAACACCTCGGATTTGCAATTGTAGCTGTTGGGATTCCAGTGCAGAATGAAATTTCATCAATTCGCCAATGGTCGCACTATCCAAAGACATGGAAATCTCCGTAAAGTCCAAAACCACATCTTCCCTCGTGTTGTGAATGGTAGACATAATTCTTTCACGGAATCCGCTGAGACCATCAAAAGAAAGATCATTGTTCTTGATTTCGATTACAATTGCCAAGGTTTAAAACTATTTTTATAAGTTCGTAAATTTTGAAAGGATTTTTCCAGTTTGATTTTTTGTTTCTGAATTGTTTTTCAAATCTTTTTATGATGGGATTGTGTTTGGTTTTGTATGTCAGTGAGTCAAAGGCAATTAAAATTGATTAAGGAAGCGGCTGAGTTACTTGTTATGGAACACCGCCTAACATCAGAGGAAGCAGTGTTGGTTATCTCGACAGCCATAAAAAAAGAACTTTCCGTTCGCAATACCAATTTTGAAAAACTGGAAACTGGTTCAAAAATTGATCGCACTAACTTTACGCGAAATGTAGTAAAATCTGTTCAGGATGCACTAGAAGCTAATCCATATTGGAGGTCTCATAATTTAGATAAATCCATCGACAACTTTTACAGAGTTTTGCATAGGCATTGGGACTAATCCTTTTTTATTGACTTGTATTCTCTTTCAAAATAGAATCTGTTTCGCAATAGTAAGAGTCAGGAATTTGTTTTGCTCTGACAAAATTAATTTCGAAGTTTATCGATTCTTTTGGTAAAAAATCTTCTTTTTCTAAACTAATACTTCCGTAATCAATGGTTTTATTTTGTTTATCAATGAGCAAACAGGTGATGCGGGTAAAGTTTGCAGTTGTGATTCCCTTATTTTTAATTTTTCCAACAAGTTTAATTTCTTTGTATGGATTCCTTTTGAAATCTATTTCTTTTAATACTAGCTCTGGTCTTTTATGATCACTGGGTATCGTTGTGGCTGTAACTTTGGTTTCGAAATTAGTAAACTTTGGTGGGCTTTCGGCTAACACTTGAAAAACGACAGACTCTCCATCGGGAACAATGGTTTTTTCCGCATAACCTTCGCTTGATCCAACGATTAATCCTTCTTCATTTAATAAATCTACTGTAAACTTGGGCATTAACAATTGGTGTCCACTTTTGTTAGTGAATTTCCCAACGAAGTATATGTTTCCAATCCCGTCTGGAATTGGCGTTGTGTATTGAAATTCTCCATCCGGATTAATTTCTATGGATTCCAAATTGGGATCTATTTTGATGGTTGTAGGTTCTTCTTCTAAAGTGCCTTGGCCCGATTGGAGTTTTTGAAAGTATGTAAAGATAGAAGATCCTAACACAACCCAAACCAGAACAATTCCTGTGATTAGATTTTTCCAATTCCCAAATGAATTTGTTTCTGATTTTTTTTGTGTTCCGTATACTTTGGGAGGAGGAAGATCAACCATACTACCTGTGGGAAGACGATCAAAACAATCCCCACAGCGATACACTGTCGCAGACTCTTGGTAAATGTTTGTACTTCCGCAACTTGGGCATTGTTTTGTATTCATTGGCGTTTGTATTCCGTTATTTGAATGGGGAGTAAGGCATTTGGCAATTGATATTGAATTCCCTTTTTATATTCTCCCAGCTTTCTATTGTTTGGGTTCGATACAATTAGACCGAGTGGGATTGGTGAAGGTGGAAGTTCTAAAAAAACAAATGAGTCCACATTTTTGGCAGATAAAATTTGTATGAATGTTTTTTTACTGAAGTTTGGCCTGAGTAACAAAAGTTCTTTTTGTGCCTCCGAATTTGGTAGAGTCTCTAATGCAGGTAAATTTACAAAAGAAAAATCGGAATTATTAAAAACCAAAACCTTATCTTTTATTTTTCTAATCATTTGAACCGTGTTTGTTTGGTATTTAGAGATTTTTGTAAGTTCTTTTGATTTCTGGAAAAGCAGATTGATTTGATACAATGCTAGGATGAAACAAAGAACTCCCCAAGTATTTGTGAGTTTAGTATTTGTTGTTTCATTCCCATTGTCTCTGAATAATAGA
Organism: Leptospira meyeri; assembly: GCF_004368965.1. Lineage (NCBI taxonomy): Bacteria > Pseudomonadati > Spirochaetota > Leptospiria > Leptospirales > Leptospiraceae > Leptospira > Leptospira meyeri. The sequence goes on from NZ_SORO01000004.1 coordinate 113,026, forward strand.
ATATACAAAGGAAAGAGCCCATAAAAATACCGCGGTGTATTATGCCCTCCTGTATTGGGTGAAATGAGGACCAATAAAAAAGTTATGAGAATTAACGAGATATATTGGTATAATTTTTTTTTCCGAATGATTGCCTTTGACAAATAAAAAATAAATAAAATAAAAATTGGAATTTGTTCTAACAAAATTTTAAATAAAAATAAACTTGTGTCTGCGTTGAAATTAAATTTTGGACTCTTTACAAGGCGAAGGGGAAAGAAAGTTCCTAATGTTAATTTGTTAACAATCGAAAAAACAAATCCGGTAACAATAAATGTAATGATAATTTTTTTCCAATTTTTCTCTTTAGAGAAAAAAATGAGGATCAAAAAAATGGAGAAAACCATTTCGGGTCGCATCCAAACTAAACAGATGGATAGAATTCCTGGAAATACAGTCCATCTGCGATGAAACAGGAATAATATGGAAATTTCTAAAAAGAAAAATAAGATCGTATCATGAATCAAAAAAATATAGAGAGAAATTGATGATCCAAACAACAAAAGTATTGTGGCGATTTTATCTTTTTTAATTTGATAAAAAATATAAATTGATAAAAAGAATAAAATGAATTGTGCGAATCTAATTCCAACTTGTTCATTGATTGCATAAAATGGTGCAGAAAAAATAGGATAAAAATTTGGAAAAGTGGAGTAAACAAAGCCTTTGTGTACATGAAAAAAAAGATCAGGTAAAGGAAAAAATTGAAAGTTTGGATCTTGCAATAAGGAATCATAAGGTAAATAAAATTTACCTTGTAGTGCCAATTTGATTTGCCATTCCAAAAGTGCAAAATCAGAAAAAGCTTCGATTTGTTTTGTTGTGACCAACAAATACCCTAAAACCAAAATTCCCAAACTAACAAAGAAACCTATTGCTTTTTTTGATTGATCCATACGAAATCGAAAACAGGTATACTCTTCTTCCTTTCTAAAGATCCGCAATGAAAAAAGATATTCGCAAAGCCACTTTTCTTTCTAAAGGCATAAAATTGACTTTTTATGCCTTTGTTTTCTTTTGTGGGTCGTTGTTTGTGACAAGAACTTTTGATTCCTTCGGATTTTTGGAATTTTCTTATGGCCATTACCATTTCCCTATCAATAGAAAAATCCCTTATTTTCGGCAAGGTGAAAGAGAATTTGGGCAAATCGATGAATTTGGGGTTCGAATCGGAAGTAAAAAAAGTAACTTTAAATGCGGTTATTTGTTATTAGGTGATTCGCAAACATTTGGTTCAGGTATTTTTTGGAAGGATACTTTTTCTGAAATATTAAATCGAGAGACAAACTGCCAATGGACCAATCTTGGAATTCCCGGGTTTACGTTGGAAAACGAATTGTCAATGTATCAAAAGGTAAGTGCTTTTTTAAAAGAGAAAACTGTATATTTGTTTGTGTATGGAAATGATATTTATGAAACAGGGGATACTCCTGACTATTTACATTTTGTAAATCATCAAAAATGGTACCTTCACCTTTCTTCATTTTTTTTTCCAAAATCAACTCGTTTGTATTTTAAAAAAAAATATTTTGAATCCATTCAAAAACGAATGGAAGATGAGTTGGAAAGAGTCGCAAAACTTCCTTATTTTCCTTTTGCTCAAAAGTCAAAAAAAAATGAGGTCGTTGATTTTCTTCCTCTGAAAACACTATTCCAAATTAGTCCCACTTACCTTTCAAGTTCTCTTGATACAAAGTCATTTGCAAAAATAAATTTTGAACGATGGAGTCAGATTTTTTTCCAATTGAAAGATCAAATAGAAAAAGACGGCAAACAATTAAGGGTAGTTTATCTTCCATTGGAAGTTGAATATGATAGAACTCGGTATGAAATTTATAAGAACATAGGATTTAAAATGAATGTTAGCTGGTTGGAATCTGATTCTGAGTTGGTTTTGGATTTGATCCAGATAACCAAAGAAAACCATATTCCGTTTATCGATTTGCGAAACTTTATGAGATACAGAACGGATTTGCTGCAAAAGGGCGATATTCATATCAATGAAGCGGCTACTAGAATGATTGCCGAAGTTCTCAAAAAAGATTTATAAAATATTTTGATTCTCGATCAGGTTTGTTCCAAGTTTTTTAAAATGGGGCAGTCCGGTCTATGGTCACCATGGCAATGTTTAACGAGGTTTTTTAAAGTATCTGACATATCCTTTAGTTGTTTTAATTTTAAATCTAAATCATGTAAATGTTTTTCTGCCAGTAACTTTACCTGTTTGCTACTTCGGGACTTGTTTTTCCAAAGCCCAAGTAAACTTTTTATATCTTCCAAAGGAAAAGCAAGTTCTCTCGATCTTTTGATAAAACGTAAGTAGTGGACGTCATCTTTTGAATAGGATCTGTAACCATTCTCTGTCCTACCAGCTTCTGGAATGAGACCAATTCCTTCGTAATGGCGAATAAGTTTTGCGCTGACTCCCGATTTCTTAGAAAGTTCTCCAATGTTCATATGTATCTCCTTAAAAAAATTAGAAAAAAAGTAAAAAAAAAAGAACTCGGCTATTGACCTTCCAACAGTTGGAAGGTTTAGACTGGTTTTATGTTAACAAAGGAGTTATCATGAAGCCAACCAAAAAAATAGTCAAACTTGCGATTTTGCTTTTTCTGATTAGTGTCAATCAGATGGCAGCGCACGGAGAACATAAACCGGGCCCTCATGGAGGCGCGATTCGGATGCCAGGGGCCTTCCACACGGAAGTCCTTCCCTACCAAAATTTGGGTTTTAAAGTTTATCTATTGGATATTAATTTTGAAAATCCTACTTCCAAAAATTCGAAGTTACGAGGTAAGGTTGTATCAAATGAAAAAGAGTTCCCTTTAAAATGTACAGACCACCCTGACCATTTTTATTGTGAAATTCCCAAGGGAAGTTCGGTTTTGGAGGGAGAATTGATTCTTTTTCCTGAATGGAATTTGCAAAAAGGTGCAGAAGTAAAATACAAACTTCCGTTATTTGAGACTAAGGACGTAAAAAAGGAGCATCATCATGGTTAATTATGAAATCGAAGGAATGACTTGCGGACATTGTAAAAAAACTGTAGAGAAAGTGTTTGCAGAGAATGGAAAGGAAGCAACTGCAAATTTAGATTCAAAAATTGTAACTGTGAAAGAATCTTTAACGGAAGCGGAGTTTAATTTACTACGCGAACGTTTAGATGAGGATGGATATTCTCTTGGAAACGCAAAATAATACCACCGAACGAACATTAGATCTTTTTGGTATGACCTGCGCAAATTGTGCCCTTCGCATTGAGAAGGGCCTTGCTAAAATGGATGGGGTTTCTGACGTTCGAGTCAACTTTGCACGTGAATCTGTTTTTTTGCGAACTTCTGATTCCGTAACTGTAGATTCTTTATTAAAAAAAGTAGAATCGCTTGGATATTCCGCACTGGTTCACGATGCGAACCGACAATCAGAAACTGAAAAAAAGCAAAAGGATCAAACTCGCAATTTGAAAATTCGTTTTCTTTTGTCTTTGGTTCTTTCTTTACCATTGTTTTATGGAATGGTTACCCACTTTAGTTTTTTAAATTTTATGCCAATGCCACATTTTTTAATGGACCGGTTTGTCCAAATGGTCATTGCATTCCCAGTTCAGTTTCTAATTGGATTTCCGTTTTACAGGTCTGCTTATCGCGCACTAAGGAATGGATCTGCCAATATGGATGTCCTTGTTGTCATTGGAACAAGTGCAGCCTATGGTTATAGTATATTCGGTAATGATTTATACTTTGAAACCTCAGCTGTTCTTATCACTTTTATTCTTGGTGGTAAATGGATCGAACATTATGCCAAAGGAAAAAGTAGCGATGGGATCAATGCGTTACTAAAACTTCGCCCAGAAACTGCCACTGTACAATCCAATGGAATATGGACTGAGGTTCCTAATGAATATTTAAAAACAGGGGATCTTGTGTTGGTAAAGGCAGGAGAACGATTCCCAATGGATGGAATTGTTACAGAAGGAGTGAGTTTTGCCGATGAATCAATGTTAACTGGCGAAAGTATGCCGGTAGAGAAAAAAATCGGTGATTCGATTCTGAGTGGTACAGTTAACGGGAACGGTTCGCTTGTAGTCAAAGCAACTAAAGTAGGGAATGACACAACACTTTCACATATCATTCGTTCGGTGGAAGAGTCACTCGGTACCAAGGCACCCATCCAAAGGATTGCCGATCAGATTTCTGCTTTTTTTGTTCCTATTGTAATTTCGATTAGTGTGGTTGATTTTTTTGTTTGGTATTTCGTTTTAACATCAGGTGATGTTACATCGGCAATCGAAACAAGCATTGCCATTCTTGTGATTGCATGCCCTTGTGCCTTGGGACTTGCTACGCCAATCTCTTTACTTGTGGGTACAGGAAGAGCGGCCAAACATGGAGTATTGTTTCGGAGCGCAGAAGCTTTGGAATCTGTTTCAAAAATCAATTGGATTGGTTTCGATAAAACAGGAACTTTGACAGAAGGAAAACCTAAAGTCACTGAAATGATCCATTCTGGTTTTCGTATTTCGGAAATAGACCAAATCCTACTAGGCATTGTCAAGATGGAACAAACTTCTGACCATCCTCTGGCAAAGGCCATTGTTGGATTTGGAAAGGAAAAAAATCTGTATCAAAATTCAGAGCCTATTGTTTCTACCAAAACATTTCCTGGTGGAGGAATCCAGTCGGAACAAAATGGAAATACTTTTTTTGCCGGCAAACGGACGTTTGTTGAGGAAAACGGATTTTCCGTACCTGATTTTATTAATGAGTCGATCAAAGTTTGGTTAGAAGATGGATCTAGTTTGGTATTTGTTGGCATTCGAGGAAATGCAGAAGGAATGGTTGTATTTCGAGTTGAAGACGGTTTGCGTGAAGATGCGAAGAGTGCAATTGCTACCTTAAAATCTATGGGAGTTGAACCTGTCCTTTTGACTGGGGATCATCCAAATTCTGCAAACAAAGTTGCTAAGTTAGTGGGGATATCGGCTGTGTATGCCGGTTTACTTCCTGAGGAAAAAGCAAAAATCATCAAAACCTTCAAAACAGAAAAGATCCATTCGGCGATGGTTGGAGATGGAATCAATGATGCCCCGGCACTTGCTTCCGCTGATGTGGGAATCGCTATGGGAACTGGATCTGATGTTGCGATTCAAACTGCCGATGTGGTACTGGTGAACGGAGACATCCAAAGAATTGTGGATCTCATCACTATTGGTAAAGATACAGTCACCAATATTCGACAAAATTTTGGTTGGGCTCTTGGATATAATTTATTAGGAATTCCCATCGCTGCTTCGGGACTTCTTCTTCCTTGGGTGAGTGGTGCAGCAATGGCATTCAGTTCATTATCTGTTGTTTTTAATGCACTTCGAATGAGTCGTTGGAAATAATAGTATTAACAGAAATGGTGTAACGATTGGATATCCGATTTATTAAACCTCCCTCTCATTTAGAATCATCCGTTAAGGAATTTTGGATTTGGGAGGGAGTTAATGCTCGAGAACTTCCCTGGATATTGCCATCTTACGAATGTGAGGTGGTATTCCATTTGAGTGAACCTCCTCTTGTAGAAACTGAAAACCGACTATTCATTCGGTTACCGAAGTTACACTTGGTTGGTCCACAAACGAGACGGTGGAGAATCTTATCGGAATCAGATTTGAACTTGTTTGCAATTCGATTTTTTGTAGGGGGGATGTTTTCCCTTTTTTCCAAACGTGGAGATGAAATACAAAACCAATTTATTTCATTAGGCGACGAAGCAAAATTAGGTGATTTTTCGGAATTAAGTTTTTCATCTGATGATCAAATTTTTGAATTTCTCACTCGGTTTCTCAAAGAATATTCGGGACAACCTTCGGAAATTCCAACATATGTTCGATTTGCTCTTTTGGAACTCACAAATCCGGCCACTCCCATTGAAGGCCTTTGTCAAAAATTGGGAATTTCTAGAAAACAATTGGATCGCAAATTCAAAGAGATCGTGGGAATGAGTCCATCCGAATATAGAACAGTGCACAGGTTATTGGAAATGGTGCGAAATCCGGACCATTACCGAAAAAACAATCCCGACCTCCGTTTTACCGATTTGGCGCATGAATTTGAGTATTCTGACCAGTCCCATTTCAATCATGATTTTAAACGAATTTCGGGAAGTATTCCCAATGAATGGTTCGCAGAATATGAAAAAATGTCCCATTTTTACAAGGGAGATTCGTCTCATATTGATAGGATAGAAACATGATACAAAACATTATCGATTTTGTTGGTAAAACTAAATCCAATCTTCGGTTGCGCACCTTGTGTTCCGCCATCACGCGAGAAGATAAAGATTCCTTTGATTTGTTATTATCCGATCCTGAATTAAAGGAGGTTTTGGTATCTGAATCGGCCCTGTTGCTCGGGATTGCGGCAACGGAAGTTTCTGATATCTATTATTTGAAAAAGTTACTCGCAATTGGTTTGGATCCGAATCGACCAGATAACATGGGTTTGTATCCAATTCACAAAGCAACGGAAACAGGAAACATTGAAGCTCTGGAAGTATTATTAAATTCTGCCGCTAACCCCAATGTCACTGATCCCAATGGAGTGACTGCCCTTCATATCGCCAATAGTTTTGATGGACTCGGTGAAATTTCTGATCTACTGATTCGAATGGGAGCAAATGTCTACCAAAGGGATAAACTCGGCAAACGTTACTTGATGTAATTTTAAATCAAATTCCAACGAATGAGTGGCTATAATCTTCCTTGTCTGATTGGGCCACTTACCGATCTATGTGATTATGATCGGAACTCCTTTTACACCCAACGCTACAAAACTTTTACTTCTTGGATCAGGGGAACTTGGCAAAGAAGTCGCCATTGAGGCAAATCGCCTAGGTGTTCATGTCATCGCCGTAGATCGTTATCCGAATGCACCTGCTATGTTTGTGGCACAAGAATCTCGTGTCATCAATATGCTTGATCCTAACGAATTGGAAGCCACCATACGAGAGTTAAAGCCTGATTTTGTAGTTCCTGAAATTGAAGCCATCCATACCGAAACATTGGTACGATTGGAAGCGGAAGGTTTTCGTATCATCCCCAGTGCCAAAGCCGTGAATCTGACAATGAACCGAGAAGGGATTCGTAATTTTGCTTCCAAAGAACTTGGTTTAAAAACTTCCAAATATCTTTTTGCTGATACAGAAGATGATTTTACAAGGGCGGTGAAAGAGATTGGATTTCCTTGTGTGGTCAAACCCATTATGAGTTCTTCTGGAAAAGGACAAAGTATGGTTCGAAACGAATCGGAAATCCAAAAGGCTTGGGAGTATGGCCAAACAGGAGGAAGGACAGGAAAAGGTAAGATGATCATTGAAGAATTTATCTCTTTTGATTTCGAAATCACACTTCTCACCATACGCCATATTGGAGGAACAACCTTTTTGCCTCCTATAGGACATAGACAAGTAAACGGGGATTATGTGGAATCATGGATGCCACAACCAATGTCTGAACTTGCTATACGTAATGCAGAAAAAATTGCAGAAACTGTTACCACGGGACTTGGGGGAATTGGAATTTTCGGAGTCGAACTTTTTGTTAAGGGTGACGAAGTGTACTTTAGTGAGGTGTCACCAAGACCACATGACACAGGACTAGTGACTCTTATCTCTCAAAATTTTTCTGAATTTTCACTACATGCAAGAGCATTACTTGGACTTCCCATTCCGGAGTTGATCTTTCAAACTCCCGCTGCAAGTTCCGCCATTCTTTTGGAAGGAAAAACAAATTCGCCAGTTTATATAGGAATTGAAGAGGCTCTAAAACAAAAGGGAGTGGATATCCGAATTTTTGGGAAACCGGAAATTGATGGGAAACGTCGAATGGGTGTTAGTTTGGCTTTAGGAAACACAATCGAAGAGGCCAAAGAAAAAGCAAATTGTGCCCGGGACTTAATACACTTAAAATAATAAACGAAAGTAATATTCGATTTTTCGATCAAAAAACAAATATGAATTAACTTTGAGAAATAAACAAATCGGTAACGAACAAATTCGATTCTAAGTGATTAATCTTTTTTGATTTCTGGAGCTTTGTAATTTGTCATCATACTTTCGTAGATACTTTCTTCTCCAAAAGGTAGAAATGAGTTATCATAGTGAAGTGCGAGTAGTCGGTTGTTCCCTTTTCCAAAACCGCGGATGAGTTCCGATTCGATAGAATCAAAATCGGAGAACTCAATGGAATCCATAAACTTACCGTCATGTAATAAGTTGAGAAATACCACAAACTTCCCTGCGTGTTTTAAAATTTTTAAAGAAAATAACATTTCACGTAGTTTCAAAAGATAAAGAAGAGGCCGAGTGTTCCTTGCCATCACTAACTTCTGTTCCGCTTCACTTACATCTCGAAGTGCTAAGCGTAAAAATGCCCTTGTTTGTGTTTTTTCTTTATCGCGAGACTTACCCCCAAGTAAAACTAGTTCCGAACGAACCAGCGTTATATTTTTTGTAAGAATTTTGTCATAGAGTTTGATGAGTTTTGACTGAGTCGAGCGAACTGCCAAATATGCATCTCCATACTTTCCTTGGATGTGTAGACTTTTGAATCGCAAATACTCATTAATAATTTCCTGGTATTCTTGCTTTTCTTCAGGGCTTCCCAAATGGATAACGCTGGAGTCAAGTGAACGAACAAGTAAATAATTTTCTTCAGCTCCAAAGGCCACTTGTAAATTGCCATTGGCATAGGTTCTCTCGCCTGCAGTGAAGCAAAGGAAACTAAGGAAAGAAAAGAAAAAAGTTCGCACAGTATAGTTTCGGAATTTTGAGACCCTAAAAAAAGTCCATAATTTGACAGGTAGGTTTTCCCTGTGATTATGTCTTTGGAATCAGGAATTCTTTGCTGAATCACCCCTAATTCTTTTCGATTCTACTCGTCGTTTCCGGTTCTTTTTCGATCCTGGTTCTAACTAGAAGGGCAACCTTCGGAAATGATATGATCAAAATCTCTGGTTTAAACAAACAATTCAATGGCAAAGTCTTATTCGATGACTTACAATTTAGCGTCAATCGTGGCGAACGTGTCGGTCTTGTCGGTCGTAACGGACATGGTAAGTCCACTCTCGTCCAAATCATTTTAGGAAAATCCGAGCCGGATTCTGGGAACATCACCATTCCGAAAGGATACCGTATCGGGCATTTAGAGCAGCACTTGGTTTTTACCAAACCTACCGTTTTGGAAGAATGTGCACTTGGTCTTCCGGAAGGAGATGAATACGAAACCTGGAAAGTAGAACGAATTTTATTTGGTCTTGGATTTTCGGAAAAAGACATGGAAAGGAGTCCAGATGAGTTTTCTGGTGGATACCAAATCCGAATGAACTTAGCTAAACTTCTGGTTTCAGCTCCCGATATGCTCATCTTAGATGAACCAAATAACTATCTGGATATTGTCACCATACGTTGGTTAGAGGAATTCCTTCGCGAATGGGAAGGAGAAATCATTCTCATCACACATGATAGAAGTTTTATGGATAGTGTTGTTACCCACACAGTAGCCATTCACAGAACCAAAGCCATTAAGGTCCAAGGGGATACAGAAAAGTTATATACACAGATCAACCAAGCAGAAGAGATCTATGAAAAAACCAGACTGAACGAAGCAAAAAAACGCAAACAAGAAGAAATCTTTATCGCTAAGTTTAAGGCGAAAGCAAGTTTTGCAAGTCGTACCCAATCTCGTGTTAAAAAGCTAGAGAAACAAGGGGAAATGAAAGCATTAGACACTATTGAAGATATGGAACTATATTTTAACAGTGCTCCATTTTCCGCAAATCAGATGTTAAGTGTAGAGGAGGTGTCTTTTTCCTACGATAATAAGGCACCTTTTTTATTTGAAAAATTTTCCATTAGTGTGGGGCCAGAAGATCGAATTTGTATTATAGGGAAAAACGGAAAAGGAAAGTCCACCTTGCTGAAGTTAATTGCGGGGGAACTTACGCCAGTTTCGGGTACAGTCAAAAAACATCCGATATTAAAAGAAGGGTATTTTGGACAAACCAACAAACTGAACATGAATGAAAGTAATACCGTTGTCCAAGAGATCATGAGTGCGGATTCCAATTGTTCGGAAGGAAAGGCAAGAAACATTGCCGGTGGTCTTATGTTTTCAGAAGACCTCGCCTTAAAAAAGATTAAGGTTCTCTCTGGGGGAGAAAAGAGTCGTGTCCTCCTTGGAAAAATTTTGGTCACTCCTTGCCATTTATTGTATTTGGATGAACCGACCAACCACTTGGACATGCAATCTTGTGACTCACTCATTGAGGCCATTGATAACTTTGATGGTTCTGTGATTATGGTCACTCACAACGAAATGCACTTGCGTGCTGTAGCTACAAAACTAATTGTATTCGATGATGACCGAGTTTTTGTCTATGATGGGGGTTACGACGACTTCCTCGCAGACATTGGCTGGAAGGATGAAACTGTTTGAAACCAATCCTCACTCTAAAACAAGTCTCCAAGTCTTATGACAATGGATTCCAAGCACTAAAGGATGTAAATTGGGAAGTAAAAGAGGGCGAAATTCACGCCCTGCTTGGTCCTAATGGAGCAGGAAAAACCACTCTGATCAATTTGATTTGCGGAATTGTTTCGCCGAGCGGTGGTGAGGTGACTGTATCTGGATTTGACATCATTGGAGACTTTAAAAAAACAAGATCTCTCATTGGACTAGTTCCCCAGGAACTCAGTGTCCATGCCTTTGAGACAGTTTGGGCCAGTGTTTCTTTTACGAGAGGACTCTATGGAAAACCATCCAACCCAAAATATATAGAAGAAGTTTTGAAGTCACTATCCCTTTGGGACAAAAAAGACCAAAGGATTATGACGTTATCCGGTGGGATGAAACGCCGAGTTTTGATCGCCAAAGCATTGTCACATGAACCAAAAATTCTATTTTTGGATGAACCTAGTGCCGGTGTAGATGTGGAATTGCGAAAGGATATGTGGAAGATTGTAGAATCTCTCAGGAAAAATGGTGTAACCATCATCTTAACGACTCACTACATTGAAGAAGCTGAATCCATCGCCGACCGGATTTCTGTGATCCGAAAAGGTGAGATTTTTCTTACTGAAAATAAAGATAGGCTTATGAAACAGCTCGGTACCAAACAACTCCGAATTGAACTTAAAAAAAGTCTAAAACAAATTCCAAAATCTCTTTCGAAGTATGAATTGGAACTTGTTGATAACAATTCTGCTCTTGTGTTTACATATGACCGCTCTGATGATAGTAGTCTCATTACCAAACTTTTGGATGATTTGAAAAAACTAAAAATCCAATTCAGCGATTTGAGTACAAAACAAAGTTCACTAGAAGAAATCTTCGTTCAATTGTTACAGGAGGCTGTATGAATTTTTACGCAATCACGTCAATTTATCGATTCGAAATGGCAAGAACCTTTCGTACACTTTTACAAAGCATTGCATCCCCTGTCCTTTCCACTTCTTTGTATTTTATTGTTTTTGGATCGGCAATCGGATCCAGAATCCAAGAGATTGATGGAATCCATTACGGAAGTTTCATTGTTCCAGGTCTTGTGATGTTATCACTACTCACGGAAAGTATTTCGAACGCTTCCTTTGGAATTTATTTTCCAAAGTTCAATGGAACTATTTATGAAATCCTTTCTGCACCAGTTACGATGTGGGAAGTCGTGATTGGATATGTGGGTGCTGCGGCCACAAAGTCTTTAATGTTGGGAGTGCTTATGCTCATTACGGCTTCCTTTTTTGTGCCAATTCGTATTGATCATCCCATCTTAATGGTGTTTTTTCTTGTGCTAACCTGCATTAGTTTTAGTTTATTTGGGTTTGTGATTGGGATTTGGGCGGATAGTTTTGAAAAACTCCAAATGATTCCTATGCTTGTCATCACGCCACTTGTATTCCTCGGAGGAAGTTTTTATTCCATCCAAATGTTACCACCATTCTGGCAAAAATTAAGTATGTTTAACCCAGTGTTGTATTTGGTGAGTGGGTTTCGTTACAGTTTTTTTGAAAGGGCGGATGTCGCACTTTCCGTTAGTATTTCGATGATTCTTGTGTTTTTGACAGTTTGTTTGACTGTGACTTGGCTTATTTTTAGAACAGGATATAAAATCAAAAATTAAAGATTCAAACGATAGTTTGTTAAATTTCAATTTGAATCATTTTTATAATCTAAGGATTTAAAAAAAAATCCTTAGATTAATTGATTTTTTCTCTCAGTTTACGCAAATCTTCCACTAACCTCTGTATATCGCCAGTTCCTTTGGCCCGGTAGATTCCTCGTAAAAATCGGTTTTTATCAAATAAAAAAATATTTTCAGTATGAACAAATTCATACTTACTTCGTTCAACAGAAAATCCTTCCATTTCCGCACCGCAAGTTCCCTTGGCAAAATCTTCGATCATAGAATCCTTACCTGTAAAAAAACTCCAATTTGGGTTTTTGATCTGATAGGTTTTTCTATAGTTTTGCAAAACAGGGACAGTATCTTCTTTCGAATTAATCGAAATGGAAAAAATTTTAAGATCGGTAAACTCTGAAAAAATTGGTTCTATTTCGATTAGGTTTCTTGTGATTAAAGGACAAATCCCACGACAAGTCGCATAGAAGAATACAACCAAATGTTCGCTAGGTGCCCAATCCTTGGGGAGAATTGTTTTCCCTGTATGTTCTATTAGTTCCAGTGTATTTGGAACTCTTTTTAAATTGGGATCCTTTTCTGGATTTTCTGTCCATACTGGGTCAAAATCTTTTCCTGAAAAATAAGGTAGTATACTTGGATTTGGAGTTGGTTCTGAAGGTCTGCAGTTCAGATTTACCAAACAAATGACCAATAGAAATAACACTCGGGCCCAGGTTGGATAATTGCCTTTTTGTTGGTTTTTTTTTCTATAGGATTGTTTGGAAGTATTTGGATTCAGAAACAATGAATTCATGGAAGTTTTTTTTCATCCTCGGGAATGGGATCGCAAAGTTTACTTCCTGGTCTTCCAAAACTTTCCCCTGTTTCCAGAAACACATGGTTCAAATAAATTTGTCCACGTTTGTTCCATTTTTTAGAAACTTTAGGTTTTCCAGAATCGTAGAATGTCTGATAGGTGGCAATTTGACCATTGTCAAAATAGTCGAAAAATTCACCTATAGGTTTACCATTTTCAAATTCGGATTTTTGCCGTAAGTTACCATTTTCAAAATAACTAATTTGTTTTCCGTGTTTTTGCCCATATCGAACGTTTCTTTCTTCTATTAGAGTTCCATTTTCTTTTTTTGCCGTATAACGACCGTGAGGAACCCCTTTGTAATATTCTGTTTCATAGATTTCAGAAAGAAATGGATTTTTTTGAATCAAAATTCCCGTCAGTGGTTTTCCTTGGTAGAGAAGGAAATGATTGGAATCTTCCGAAAGTCCCTTGTCCCCTGCTTCCACGCGAATAGGGGAGCAAAAAACGAAAGTGAATTGGAAAATGAAGGAGATGAGAATCCATCTCCTAATAGTAGAGCGAGTGTTAATTGGAAACTGTCCCCGGGGTTCCGTGGAAGTTGGAACCGATCAAGGTGTTAATTCCTGCAGTAGCATCATTCGCATAGTGGTAATGATAGATTCCGCCTGGGAAAAGTAGAGTTGCAGCAGTGTGACCATGATTTGTATCTAGTGGCGGACCGACAGTTCCTGGAACATTGTCATCAGCAGTGGAAGCGGTGTTATTATCACAATGTAAACCATAAACAGGAAATCCATCGATCAATACGCCAATCAAATTTGCATTGTTATTTGTTACATTGAGGGGTTGCGAATGGTGGTGGTAAACTCCAGAACTTTGTGGGTGTCCGTTGAATTTATCAAAGGTTTGCGCTTCCGTTGCGAGTGTGTCTCCTGGTGCCGCTGCATTGTTGAAGATGGCAAGGCCATTCACAGTAATCCCTACAGAAGCATAACCGCTTTGAGTTCCCACAAGAGTTCCTGACTTTGCGGCAGGAGAACTAGGGATGGTATAAACCAAACACTGAGATGCAATTTGGTTGTTTCCAGCGGATTTTTGTCCACCAGCCAGTGCTTCATACATTGGAGAGGAACTTCCAAAATAAAAACTCTTATTATTGGGAATGTTTTGTGACCGGAATACATAATTAGAACCAGAAACAGATCCTACTGAGCACTTAAAGTTATTTCGTATCCAAGCTGGTAAATCAGCTGACATAGAAGAAGTCATTCCTGTGATACAATCTGTGTTTGTATCCAATGTCGCAGTAGAGTTGACAACAGTGGTTCCAGTGAATGCAGCGTTTGCACAAATTTTTGTCGCAGCAGCAGCTAACAAAAGCAAGGTTTCTTCGTCGGAATCTGATTTAGGTTTGCAAAGCGACAAAGAAAAACCGATGAGCAGGAGGATGGAAAAAGTGCGAAAGTTTGGAACCGGCATAGTCAAAACAAATTAGAATGATTCTTAATGTTGTCAAGAAGTTCATGACAGAGTTGCTTTGTCCTTTTTATGCGTACAAGTCCGATGATATAAGCTTAATAGATCTTTAAAAGTTCTACTTCAAAAATTAGAGTGGAATCTGGTGGAATGTTTCCTACTTTCTTACTTCCATAACCAAGTTCCGGTGGGATGATGAGTTTGCGTTTGCCACCGACTCGCATGCCTTTGACCCCTTTGTCCCAACCTTTTACAACTTCTCCGGCTCCCAAGTTGAATTCAAAAGGTCGGTTTCGATCACGAGAACTGTCGAACTTAGTTCCGTTAGTCAATCTTCCTACATAGTGAACTGTGACATAGGATCCAGAAAAAGCTTCCTCTCCTTTTCCCACAACAAGATCGATGATTTGGAAGTCCTTCTCTGCTGATTGGATGGGAGGTACCAAAGTTAAAAGGAAAAATAAGACGGTTCGGATGCAGGTCTTCATACGTAGTGAAAGGTTCCAAGATTTGGATTTCTTTGCCAATGAAAAAAACTGTTCTTAAGTGAATCCTATTTTAGAATAACCAAATGTTTCACGAGTTTATTTTCTATTGTAGGGAACTGGAATCCTTTCTATTCAGAAACCAAATCCAAGAATTTAAGGAGGGGGATCATGATAGTTTTTTTGCTGAAGAAATGCTTCGTTACATTCAAACAGAATCCTTAAAGATCCCTCAGTCAGAAAAGCAAAAATACCCAAGTTTGCCTTGGGACAAAATTGATACTCTTTGGCAAAAGGATTTAGCCCGGGCCTATGATTACATTGATTTAAAAATGTTGTATTATATCTGTGCTTACGAAATTCCCAAAATTACGAAAACAATCAAATTGGAAACCCGCTAACAAGGATTTAGGCTGCGGATTTCCCATTATTTTTAATGATTTCGATATTCTCTTCGAAGCGAACTTTTTCAGCATAGGTTCGTTTTCCGGAGAATTCCACACCCACAAGTAAGTCTCCGGAATCTTCTTTTTTTGCCCATGCAATTTTACCAAAAAAACGAAATGGAGTTTGAAGTTTAAAAACCAGTTCTAACAAAATTCCTTTTTGTTTGGGAAGTGTCTCCACCAAACTACTATTTGCAATTCGAAGTTTTAATCCAGTGGCAGACAGATCCAAAACAGGAAATTTTTCGACTGTGGTCATTAGATTGGCATCTTTGATCCTTTCGATCATCTCTGAAATTTGTGTTTGGTAAAAAATCAAATCTTCATCGGTGATAAATTTATCTTTTGTTTGTAACCAGTAATATCCAATGGGAATGATTTCTTCTAATTCGTTTTTATAAAGAATGGGTAGAATGAGTTCGGATTTTATTTTTTTATCTCTAGCAACCATTGCGAGTTTTTCAACTTGTTCTTCAATTTCATCTTCATAATTGATAAAACCTTCTGCATCGAAACGATAACTATCCGCATTTGTTGCATCTTTGATAAAAAGAATTTTGTGACTTGATTTTACAACGTCAAACTTTCGTTCTAATCCTGATTTGAAAATATCCATCGTTCCTGGTTCACCGGATCTAACCACCATCCGTTTGCGATAGTCTTCAAAGTTTACTCGCACAAGAGTCGGTATATTAAACATATTGGCTTCAATAATGGTTTTGGAACTGACGATATTCGTTACGTTGACAAGTCCTTCTTCTGTAATTGTAAAACGTGGATTTAATCTTTCCTTTTTTGCAATGAGAACTTTATCTACATGAATTTGGATTTTATGTGGCGAAAGTTGTTTTACAAAAGTGCAATGAAGTTCTAAGTATCGTGCCAAAAGTTTAGAAAGGATAAAGGTTGAACCTTGGGTGAGCGGCCAAACTTCAGACCAATCAACAACAATCTCTTCTCCACCAGGTAATTCCTGTGTGACGGTCATGGTTTGGGTTTGCCCATTCCAATTTGATTTCATTTCTTGATTCATGAGATAGTGTAAGATCACATGGTGCTTTTGCTCTTTCCCTGTGATTTGATCCATTGGTCGCATAGCTAAATTCCGAGTTTCATATTAGGATTTTCGGAAATAAATTTCCGTTCCTATGGAAAGTAAAGATGAGACTCGTATCTTTGGCAAGAAAAAGGAAAGTTTAAAGTAAGAGCAGGTGTTTTTTTTCTGTTAATTCATAACAGAAACGAATCCATGAAAAATAATTTTGTAAGTGTGAATACTCGGGAAGGTACTGAAGTAAAAATGCTTCGCAACGTTTCTCACGTTCAAAATATTTTTTTTCCATCATGATGGTTAGATCATTCAGAGTTTTTTCGTATATGTCAGCATCCATGTAACCATCTTGTAAGGCCTTTTTAAGGAATGTACATTTTTCATTCCACTCTAATGGGGAAAGTACTGAAATCGTTTCTAACTCCAACCAAAACTCTTTGAGTTCGCGTTCAAACTTTGGAACTTCCTTTTTTATATTTTCGCATTTGTGAAAGAGTGTACGGAGGTGGCTTGTCGCAAACCCATCGATTTCGGAGACATGCCCATCCCAAAGTCCATGGTATACCTTGGGAAAAGAAAAGGTGAACATTGGTCCCACATAAGGACAAATCAAATCAAGTTGGTAGGCTCCCTTGGAATTCAACTGGAGAGATCCTTTGACAAGGATTCCGTTTACGTTTGTCTCCAAAGTTTTAATGCCGAGCATACTATTATTCAATTGCTTATGTAGTGAAATTTATTGTATGAAGGAAATATTTTTTCCCAAAATTTGAAATTTGCTTTCGATCGGATGTCAATGTTTGGCGATTCCCCTAAAGTTAGATTTCTCGCTCTTTTTTAGAATAGTTTTTTGCAACCGAAACTGGGTTGAAGGACTCTGACATTATGGTGTCGAAAGAATTTTCTAGTAAATCTCCTAACCAATCCAAACTTCCCAAGGCAAAAGGGGCGAAACGAGCCTTACTGGTCGAAGGGGGAGGGATGAAAGGAGCATTTTCTGGCGGAGTTTTGTATGCTTGGAACAGGTTCTTACGACCGAATTACTTTGATTTGGTGGTTGGCGTTTCCTCCGGCGCTTGTGCGGCTGCCTATTATGTATCAATGCCGAAAGAAGAACCTGTCAAAAGCGAAAAAGCGTTGGCCGTTTGGTACAGAGACTTATCGGGAAGAAAACTTATTTCATTTTTGCATCCCTTTCAAGGTAAAACTTTACTCAATCAAGAATACTTAATCGATTTTATCTTCCGTAAAAAAGTCCGATTGGAATCAGAAACTTTAGATCGTAAAAATGTTCCTCATTTTGCCATTGCAGTAAGTAATCTCCATACTCATTCAATTGAGTACATCAAAGCCACTTCTTCGAACGTTTTTGATTTATTAAAAGCAGCAACTTCGTTACCGATTGCAACTCGCGGAAAACATTGGTTAGATGGAAAGTTATATTCAGATGCTGCGATTTTGAATCCACTTCCAATTCAAGATATCATCGAAGCTGGTTATAAAGAAATTGTGGTGATTATGAATTCACCAATTCGACATATATCGGGTCCGCTCACGCGTCTCACAAGTTTACTTGCGTTTCCAAAACACCGAACCATTCGTAAGTTAATGCGTAAACTCCATCATTTCCATTTTAACATTGCACGAGAAATTGTGGTGAAACCTCCTCGCGGAGTAAAGATCATTACTGTGGCTCCCGATGCACCTTTACCAGTCAAACTTACCACAACCATTCGGACAAAATTATATAAAACAGTCCTTCTTGGTGCTAAAAAAGGTGAAGATGCCTTGCAGAGAATTTTGAAACGAAAGTTTAAAAAACAAAAATAAAAGTAAATCTTTTATTCGTTTAAATAAGTTGCAACAAGTCCACCATTACTCTTCCCAAGGGCTATGGAAAACGCACCACCTAGGTAGTATCTTCCATTTTTATACAAAGATGTATAAACGACATCATTGATTTTGCTATTCCAAGGAGATAACGTATTTGTGTTACTATTAAAGACTCCAAAGGAATAGTTGCTAGTGACACTATTTAACGCAGCAAAAGATCCTCCAATGAGAACATTTCCATCAGAATAAGATGCGAGATGGTAAACAATATTATCCGCATAGACTGGGTTAGGTTGTTCGTAAGATTGTGTAGCTAAATTATAAACTGCAATATTATTATAACCTGTTCCCCCGATGGTTGTGAATTGCCCACCAAGAAAAATTTTTGATCCTACTAAGGTTTGAGCGTAAACTCCACTACTTGGAAAACTAGTTGCCGAAGGGATATTTTTTTTAAGACCTGTTACTTTATCCACTGCTTGGTAGTTGTTGGTGACACCATCTGCATTGATTCCGTTATACAATCCCCCTAAGAAAACCGAGTCTTGGACAACAAGGAAGGTTTCCCCACTTCCGTTTAAATTGGGATTCCAGTTGGTGACAGAGAGGTCATTTAAGTTAAGAGCGAAAGCACCGTTTCTTGGAACTCCGTTGACATTGGCCAGACCATTCCCTCCAACATAGAGTTGGGATTCGTCATTCGCCATGGTCCTTACGTCAGGGCTTCCCGATAAGATAATATTGGTTGGGCTTACTTGGTAAGAGGGCAATTCCAAAATGGCAAACCGGTTTCTTGATTGGCCTCCGATGAGTGTGAAGGATCCTCCCACAAATAAACGATTTCCTACTCGCTGGAGAGATTTAATTGTAAAATCAAAGTCAGGAGTACCTGCAATGGCAGCTCCTGTATACTCATCCAAAACAGCAAAATTATTTCTTGGTACAACATTGACTGTCGATCGACTGGAAGTGAAAAGAACCACTCCATTTCCTGCCGATACAATCCCCGAACCAGGATTGCTTATACTTCCATCATAAGACGGATCAAAGGCCGTAACTGATTCATCGGGCAAAGAAAGGGCCGCAGCATAGTTTCTCGGAATGGATTTTACTTGGGTAAAATCTCCGGTTAAGTATAGTGTATTTTCAATGATTTGTAGGGTTGCGACAGGTAGACTGATACCAAAATTTGTACTGATTGCAGTACCCGTACTATTATTGACAGAGACTAAATTGGGAGCGGAAGTTCCACCATTGATGGTGGTAAAATCGCCACCTAAATAGATCGTATTGAAGTACTGTTGGATGGAGTTGACCTTGGCGTTGGGATTAGGATTCCAAGAGGTTAAAGTTCCATCGGGAAAGAAAGAAATGGCTCTACTAAATGTTGGGGTTGTCAAATCTCCAACGGCATAGATATTCGGACTTCCATTGGCATCGGTTCCGTAATACAAATCGAGGCAAGTGCCACCGTTTATGTTTGTACTGAATGAAGAGACGATTAAACCTGTTGCGAGCGAAAATTTAGCCAGGGCTCTTTTCGCATAACCACCGATATTTGTAAATTCACCACAAACATAGAGAGAGTCTCCATCGGTTTCAAAATCGGAAACTAGTAGATCCGGATTGGGGGTAAACGAATTGTCCAGGGCACCAGTGTATCGATTCACGCGAACCAGATAACCACTATTATCGTCAGTATAATATCCACCTACATAGAGGGAATCTCCCGCAAGCAATAAGGCATAAATACTTTTATTATTGTCATTCGGTACATTGAAGTTACGATCCAATTGGCAACCAGGAAGGATATGGGCTACACTAAACCTTTCTACACCTTGGACAGCAAAGAATTCACCGCCAATATAAAAGCCACCATTTCCATCAGAGATGGCGATACCGGTAGTCCCCACTACTTTTAAGTAAGGGCAATAACGATTGGGAATCACCTTTCCGTTTCCTGTCTCTAAATAGACAACATTTCCTGTGGAAGGGGCAACATACTTGAAATCTCCACCAAGGATGATTTGGTCATTATAACTGGAGAGGGAATAAACAGTGGGGGCAATACCAGAGTTTGGTACGAACACTCCCCAAAGATCTTGGAAGGCAAAGGAAGGGAGACAAGAAGGAGATCTGTCACCCGAGACGTAGCGAATCAAAGATGCATAAAAAAAATCCTTTGACTTCACATCACAAGTGTTCGAAAGTTCAGCAGGTTTACAGCCAAATGCCAAACCCATCAGCATTGAATACATTAGTATTAGTTTTCGCATACTCATCATAACTCGTTATTCTACTAAAGTGATTTCATTTGTCTACTCGTTTGAATTAAATTTCCCAGAAATTGAGGTGAGTCTAAAGTCATGATGGCTTTTGTTTTTTTAGTGTTAGTCGGAATAGGGTTTATTCTTGTTTGGTTTTGGAAGAAAAGTTCAAAAACTAAGAACTCTGCAATTGCTGTATGCAAAGAAAAAAGCCTAATCACAGAAAAAAATACAAATGTTATGGAATCTCAGACGATGGAATTTTCTGTTCTATTTGGTGCGGGACTTTCTTATTTGGAGAAACAATCCATGGATTGGTTAAGAGAACATTTGAATCCTTCCATCCTATCCCAAATAGGATCAATATCTCTAACGGGTTCTGCAGATGCATCGGGGAATTTGGCAACAAATCGAAGATTGGTAAAAGAAAGAATCCAAAGTGTCGAAAAGTATTTGGTATCCATAGGAATTTCCAAAAATAAAATTAAAAAAAACTATCTGGAACCATGTTTTGGGAAAAGTCCTGAACTAAGAAAGTTGTTACGTTCTGTGATGATTCAATATAAAATTGAAACATAGAGATGACAGATAAATTCAAATTGATTCATTTGAATAATTCGCTATGATTCGAACGGAAATTCAAATTCGATTTAATGATATGGACCCAATGCGAAGGGTCAATAACTCTAGTTATTCGACCTATTTAGAGTTAGCAAGGTTAGATTTTTGCAATAGATACCTACAGGTTTCGGAACTTGAAGACATTCCTTTTGTTCTGGCCCGTGTCGAAATGGATTTAAAATCGTCTGTTCTTCCAGGAGCTTCCATTTTTGTAGAAACTTGGGTTTCCTCTATCGGCACAACTTCTTGGGAATTTTCCTATTCCATCCGAGATACAAAAACCAATGAACTTTATGTCTCAGCAAAAACTGTTCAGGTTTATTTTGATTATAGGGAAAAATCCAAAAAACCAATTCCATTTGATTTTTTGAAATCTTTAGAGAAAGAACGTTTGTAGATCAAAACAATTCTCTGGAATCAAAATGTTTCCATTCCCAGTGGTAAGCCGATTTATCCCCGTATTGAATGCATTCATCTAACCAATTGGATTCGACTTCTGGACTGAGAACCGAATAGGTTTCAGAAACGGAACGAATGAGCTCGCGATATTCAGGTAGGATTTCTGGAAGGAGAGGGTCCGTGTTTCGTTCCAGAAGCCTAACCACAGATTGGATTAGGGCAAAATAAATGCCCTTCCGTAAAAGTTCAGGAAGCCCCTTGGGAAGGTTCACGATTGCTTCTATTTGCGGAAATAAGGAAATTAGTTTTGGAACATGGACATACAAATGGCTTGGCAACTGGCCTTGTATTTCAGTAAGATATACTTCGTTCTCCGCATCACTCATGACAAATCCAATCTATCAGATTCGTTCTCAAATTAAAACCATTTGTGAGAAAGAAGGATTTTCTTTGGTAGGATTTACCGAAGCAAAGATTCCCCAATCTGATTTGGAACATTTGGACCAGTGGATTTTGGAAAATAGATTTGGGAATATGGATTGGTTTGCCAAAGACCATGCTGTTGGGATTCGAAATCGTTTTGAAAATTTGGGCCTAGTCCCTCGTTCTGCAATTTGCCTTGGGTTTATTTATAGATCAAATGAGGGTGAAAAAATTGTTTCTCAAATGCAATCAAAAGTTTCTCGTTATGCGTTAGGTTCTGATTATCATATCATTTTAAAGAAAAAAGGAAATCGGATATTAAAAATTCTAAAAGAGCAGTTTCCAAATCATAAATTTCGCCAATCGGTAGATAGTTTGCCCGTAGCGGAAAAAATTCTCACAAAGGAATCTGGAATTGCCTGGCAGGGAAAAAATACCAACCTCATCCATCCAAAACTAGGATCTTATTTTTTTCTTTCGACCATTCTCACCGATTTAGAATTAGGTGGTCCAGATCCTACTGAAATCATCACAGACCATTGTGGAAGTTGTCGCAAATGTTTGGATGTTTGTCCGACTGGTGCATTGGAAGAATATAAAATCGATGCAAGAAAGTGTATTTCTTATTTAACCATTGAAGACCGTACGGATACGGAAGCTACAGATACTTTTTTACAATGGGATCGAAAGGGTTGGGTTTATGGATGTGATCTTTGTCAAGAAGTTTGTCCCTGGAATGCCAATGTTGCCAAACGAAACGAAGTCGAAACCACAGAGCCCGATTTTTTACCGAGACCCTTTTGGACCAATCCCAATTTTATAGAAAAAACATCACTCACCAAGGAAGAGTTTGATTCTTATTTTAAAGACTCACCGATCGAGAGGATTGGTTTTGAAATTTGGAACCGAAACTTAAAACAAAGAGAATCCTAAAAATGAAACTTTGCCGATAGAGTTTCCGTTGCGAGTTTCGGATCTTTTGCCGAACAAATTGCACTCACAACTGCAAGCGAATCGGCACCAGCTTCCAGTACTGCTTTGGCATTGGATTCTTTAATCCCGCCAATGGCAACAATGGGTAACTTTGTTTGGGATCGTAACCATTTTAAGCCTTGGAGTCCCCAAGATGGTTTGGTATTGGTTTTGGTATCCGTGTCAAAAACGGGAGAAACCGCAAGATAATTGAGTGGAGGATTTGTGTTCCTCTGAATGAGGGAAATGAAGTCTTCTTTTGTTTCTAAGGATAAACCAATGAGGGCATCGTTTCCTAAAATTCGACGAGCTTCCCACCAAGGTAAATCAGATTGTCCCAGATGGACACCGTCTGCACCTGCTGCCAAACAAATATCCAAACGATCGTTGATGAGTAGGGGAATAGAGAAGGGAGAGAGGATTTCTTTTAAATTTTTTGCGAGTTCTAAAAATGTCCGGCTATCGGCTTCTTTTTCCCTCAGTTGGACAAGGGAAACTCCACCAAGAGCAGCAAGTCTCACAACTTCCGCTAAATGATAGTGTAAACATAAGGGTCTATCTGTTACCAAATAAACCCCATTGATTTTATTCTCCATTTAATCTTTGTTTAATGGTGTCTTCTCCGATTTCATAGAGGGCATCCAAAAATGCGATTTGAAAACTTCCTGGAGAATTTGTTTTGGATTTTGCCATTTCCCCTGCAATTCCCATCACAGCCATGGCAGAAGTGGCAGCACGAAATTGGTTGGTTTGGATGGCGGCAAAGGCACCACAAATGGCAGAGGCTGTACAACCAAGTCCTGTCACCTTTGTCATGAGTGGATCTCCATTTCTCACTTGGGCTTTATCAGTTCCACTTAAAATATAATCAGTGGCCCCAGAGATGACAACCACTCCACCTGTGACTTTGGAAAGAGACTTTCCTGAATCCACTGCTGACTCAGAAGAATCAGTCGCATCCACTCCTTTCGTTTTTCCAGAAGAATTGAGAGTGGATAGAATTTCAGAAGCATTCCCGCGAACGATACTTGGACTTCCTGCTCCGAGTATTCGGCGAATTGCCATATTACGCAAGTTACTCGCTCCTGCTCCTACTGGATCAAGAATGAGAGGTTTGTTAAGAGATACAGCTTTTGATGCTGCCTTTTCCATACTTTTGATCCATGGTTCCGATAAAGTTCCAATATTGATGACAGTTGCCGAACAAATTGTAACCATTTCTTCCACTTCTTCAATGGCATGAGCCATAATGGGAGAGGCACCAATGGCAAGAAGTGCATTGGCCGTATTATTCATGACTACGTAGTTTGTAATATTATGAACGAGAGGTGACTTTAAACGTAACGTTTCCAAGTCTTCGATAGTGTTTTGAATGATTGATTGAGACATATGCGGAGGTTTCCTAGGAAAACCTAGGCAATCTTTGCAATGGCGTCTTCTACTTTTTTGATTAAATCCGATTCAGACCAAGGTTTGTTTAAAAAACTATGTAGATCAATTTCCCCTCGCAATTTATTGAGAGAAAGCTCATCGATATGACCGGAAATAATTATTTTCTTAATCCCTGGATAGGTTTTGTGGACATCCCTAAGAAACTCATCCCCTCTTTGGTTGGGCATGAGCCAATCCGAAATGATGATGAGGATATCAATTCCTTCTTCGGCCAATTCTTCGATGATAGACCACGCCTCTTCTGTATTTTGGGCAGTTTCGTAACGATACTCGTTTCCAAAATGTTTTTTGAGCTGAGACTTCAGACTCATCAGAATGATTTGTTCGTCATCAACGAAGAGAATGGCTTTGTTCATGAGACCTATTTTCCGTCGTGAGGGCACTCAACCAGTTTGTCATGGCCAGGGCAGGAACGTTTTTCTTTTCCTGGGCAAATGGCAAAAGATGCTGATGTGATGACGAAAAGGCTGAACAGAGTGATAGCAAGTTTCATAAAAAAATCCTCTTTTGAAATTAGACGACAAATTGGATGTGAAAGCAAGAACGATTTCTTCAAACTTTTGTTAGAATTTCGTACCCTTTGTCTGTGACAAGTACGGTATGCTCAAATTGGGCAGAGAGTTTTCCGTCTTTTGTACGTACGGTCCATTTGTCGGATTTGTCGAAATTGACTTCCCAGGTTCCTAAATTGACCATGGGTTCGACTGTAAAAATCATTCCTGCTTCAATTTTTGCTAGTTTGCGTGGAGAGCGAAAGTGAGGGACTTGTGGTTCCTCGTGGAAATTTCTTCCCACACCGTGACCCATTAGGTCGCGAACAATCCCATACCCAAGTGGGGTGAGAAAGTCATCAATGGCATTTCCAATATCATCAATCCGATTCCCCGGTTTCACTTGTTCGATTCCGATCCACATGGCTTTTTCGGTATCTGCTACCAGTTTTTCTGCTTCTTGCGTGGATTTTCCACCCACGATAAATGTTTTGGAAGTATCACCAATGTATCCATCTACAATGGGAGATACATCTAGATTGACAATGTCTCCATTGGCGAGGACATCTTCTTTTTTGGGAATTCCATGGCAAACGACATGATTGATGGAGGAGCAGATGGACTTAGGAAACCCTTTGTATCCGAGAGGTGCGGAGCGGTGGCCATGTTTTTTGGTATAGGCTTCGGCCAAATCGTTTAGTTCGAGGGTAGTCACTCCTGCCTTGACAAAGGGTTCTAGATACACGAGGAGTTCAGCGGCAAATTTTCCCGCTTTCCTCATCGTTTCAATTTCAGATTTGTTTTTAATGTAAATCACGGATTAGAAATCTGTGGACCGAACCGTTGTTCTTTTGTTTGCAGAGGTTCTTTCCAGAGCTTTGTCAATGAGACGGTAAATTTCTTCGTTGATTCCCTCGATCGCGTCTCCAGAAGTCATAAATCCCTTACTTTTGATGTAAGCTTTCACTTTAGAAGTGACAATTAGGGATTCCTTCGACGTTGTTTCTGTTTGTTCTTCGGACATGGATACCTCGGTTATTTCTTTCTAACTCCGAGGATGCTATCTACGAGGGATTTTTCAATATTTAATTTTTCACTAATTGCCTCGGAAGACCATTGGTAGTTGTCGTGGAGGCTTTGGATGGTGGCTCTTTTTCTCTCGACAAGGGGATTTCCCGAAACTTTCCGGTCGGATTTTCCTGCTGGAACGGGACTCTGCATGGCCCCTTGGACAATGTCCAAGAATTCAGAGAGTTTTTCGAAGGTTTCGTCTGCCTCTCCGAGGAGGGATTCCAAATCGTCCTTGGTTTCGCGGGAAGATTCTTTCAGGTCTTCCAACCGTTTTTGGAGGGTGAGGATTTGGCGATGGCGGTCGGAAAGATCACCTAGCAACTCTTCGATTTTGTCAAACTTACGTTCTACAGAATCAATCTGTGCTTCTCGTTCCACAAGGAAGGAGGTTCTGTTTTCTGCTTGCCGAATGGTTTCGGTGAGTTCTTTTTCACGCGCTTCCACCACTTCGATTTCTCGGTCGAGGATGTCGAGGCGGGCTTGGAGTTCCCGTGCATTGTGTTTTTGGCCTTCCAAGTTTTCCACCAAGGTGAAAACAGAATCCTGAGATTCTTGTAAGGAAGAAAGGAAGGATTCAATTTTCGATTGTTCGGTTGTGAGTTTGGTCACTCGAGTTTCAATTGAGCTTACTTCTGTTAGACTTTGTTCAAATCCTTCCATAGTTTCGGAAACATGGACAAGGTTTGAGGCAAGGATTTGTACTTGTTTGTCGATGTCTTCGGTTTGGAACTGAGCTTCCTTTAGATTTTCTAATTCGTTTGCGATTTCTTTTCTAAGTTCCGAAAATTCAGAAATGGCAGATTGGTAAAGGTCAATGTCCGGTCGGTTTTTTTCAAGCGAACGGAGTGCTTCAGAGATTTCTTCTACTGCACGGTTGGACTCTTCTGCAATCTGTTTGGCGGAAGCAAATAAATCAGAATGTTCTTTGACCGTTTCCAGTTCACTGGATAAAGTTAAGATGTCTTCCTTTAATGTTTCCATTTCGGATTGGAAACTAGAAAGTGTTTCTTCTTTAGTTTCGTTAAGGTCATCCAATCCATTTTTAATCTCATATTTTAAGTCTTGGAAACGATCCAAACTTTCTTTCAAGAAGTCTTGGCTTTCTTTTGCAATTTCTTTGAAAGATTTTTCATAATCTTTTTGGTATGTTTCTATTTGTTTTCTAGATTCGTCTTTGGAACGTTTGATACTTTCATCTAAGTTACGTTTAACAGTATTTAGATGATTTGAGATTTTTTCTTCGAGTTGGCTTAGTTGAACATTTCCTTTATCTAAAAGTTTTGTCAATTGGTGGGAGATTTTGGAATCAATGGTTTCATTGAGTCTGTCCATTTTCTCTTCTTGTAAGTTGAAAAAGGATTCACCAGATTCTTCTAGATGTTTGAGAATTCGTTCGACTTCGCTCCTTGCGAGTTTTCCTTCTTCTTCCAAACGAGAGATACTTTCTTTGGTTTTGGACTCTGCGGCCATTTCCAAATTGGATTTTGCTTTTTGGAATTGGTTTTGGAATTCACCAAGAAGATCGGCACCTTCTATATGAATTTCTTTGAGTCGGTCTTGGAGCCTTTCGATGCTGTAGTTTTGGTCTTCACGAATTTTGCCAAGTTCGTCTTCCCATTTGCTGACAAATTGTTCTAAGTTGGCATTGGCAATTCGGATTTTTTCCGTAACAATTTCTTCGGATTCTTTGGCTTTTTCTTCTGCCGTTTCTAGGATTTCATGAGCGGATTCACGAAGGGCTGATTTTAACTCTTCTACATATTCATCAACATCTTTGGTTTGTGATGTGATCGATTCGCTTAAGTTTTTGATTTGTGATTGGACTATCTCTAGATCCGATTCCATTTCATTCTTTTGAAGTTTGAAATCAGAATTCATTCTTTCTTCGAGTTCTTTTCTTAAGTCGAACAGAGAAGTTTTTATGACTGTCTCTTGGTTTGTGCGTACAGAATCCAACTCACGATCAAAATCTTTGAGTTCTTGGAGTGCACTTTTTTTGAGAGAACTTGCTTCTTCTTTTAGATCTTCCGAAATGCGGTGGAATTCTTCGGAGAAGGCTTCTATTTCCCGAATGAGTTCTTGTTTGCGAATGTCTGCTTGGCGGAGGAGTTTGTTTTCCGCTTCCAAATATTTTTCTTGGAATTGGATGATGGTTTGGTTGATTCCATCCGCTTGTCTTCTGGTTTCATTGATGATGTCATCACGTTTCGAAAGTGTTTCGAGGGACAAGTCTTCAATTTCTCGTTTGATGGCATCTGTCTCTTGAACGAGACCCTTCATAAAAGAATCTTTGGTATGAGTGACTTGATCAAAGATGGAATCAAAACGTTCTTGGATTTTTTTCTCGAGTAAGTTTACTTTCTCTTCTAACTTACCTGAAGCGCGTTGGTATTTTTCTTCTAACCTTTCATCAAACTTATCGACTTTATCGGAGAGTAGGGAAGAGGTATCTTCAAATTTTGTGAGGCGAACATCTAAGTCACCTTGTGCATACTTCATGGACTCTAGGAGTAAATCCATTTCTTTACGAGCATGGTCAAGGCGTCCTGCAGTTTCACCCACCATCACATCGGCATGGGATAAAAGTTTTTCGCGAGCCGTTTCTGCAATTTTAGAAAGTGAGTTGTCTAAAAAATCTGATTTGGTTTCAAGAAGGCTTTCTAGTTCCACCATCTTTTGTGCGACAGATTGTAAAATCTCATCGCTTCTATGATTGAGTTTGTTTTGGAAAGTATCCAACATAGAGATGGATTCATTATGAAGGGCTTCCATATCTTCGGACACTTCACGTAACTCTCGTTTGTGGGTATTAATCTGAGAAAGTCCTTCTTCCATATATTGTTTTTCACGACGGACTTGCGAACTCAAATCTTGGATTTGTTCCATCTCTCCTGACAAAGAAGAGAGGTAATCTTTGCTTGCGCGGATTTTTTCGAATAGGTCGCGAGATTCTGAACTTAAAGATTGGATGTCTTCGGCAACTTTACGAGATTGTTTGACGAGGATGTCGAGGTCAATGCCCGCATCTTTCACCAATTGGATCTTTTGGAGAGCGACACCATCAATTTCATCGGTCAATTTGGACGCATAACGTTTGAGTTGGGAAAGTTTGGTGTTCGATTTGTCCAAACGACGAAGCCCAATGGTCACTGCAACACTGGCCAAAAAAGGTAATAAAAAGACTTCTAATCCCATTTTCTCAAAGATCCAATAATAGTATTATGTCGCATGAAGATGGTTGAAGAAAACCAGGCTCGGATTTTTTCCGCAAGCCTTTTTTAATTCAATGAGAATTCACGGATTTGGAGCCAAAATCGGGCAAAAATCTTCGCTTCCTCTGCCTCGAGAGCAGCCAATCGTTCCTTGGCACTTGGGTCGAGTCGGAACATTTCGGAGCTCATATCGGAAAGATGGCCTTCTTCTTCCAAAATCAGGTTGGTTAGGCGGATGGGAGATCCTGTCTGGTTCAAAATCTCGTCATACGCTGCATAGACGACCATGGCCCGTTTTTCAATGACGGTAGTGGTGTACAAATAGGCAAGGTACGTAAATTGTTTTTGGTCTGGAAAAACTTTGCGTAGGCTACGGCGCACAAGCGTGTCCAGTTTTGCGAAATAAATTCTTGCCGCTGTTCCCCGAACAAGTGCGGAGTTTTGGTATCCCAATTGGAAACTGGGCTTTATGGTGCGGGCTGCTTTTTTAAAAAAGAGGGCATGCCTTGCTTCTTCGGTGGCATGTTTTAAAATCATCTCAGAGGTTTCTTCGCTGGATTGGGTGACGAGGATTTTTCTCGAACCAAGATGTTCCAAGAGAGAAAGAGTGTTCAACCAAAGTGCATGATTGGTTTCATTGGCAACGATATCAGAAAGGACTTTAGGAATAGAATCATTCGCAAGGACAGTAACAGAACCCATAAATCCAAATTGTGGGAGTTCGTTCTTTGGGCTAGCCTTTCTTTAGTGGGATGTTTAGTTGGGCGATGGTTTCTCCATCTTCATGGTAAATTCGAAATTGGTCAGTGGGTAGGCCTTCCCCTTTGAGAAGGATGACACAAAGAGCAATTCCAATCCCTTCTCCCTCCGAATTGTCACCTCGTTCAATGTAGTATTCCATGATATCGTTATAATTTTGCGCATGTAAGAGTGAGTTTCGAATCTTCTGCATCTCGCCACGTACAAGTGTGGTATTGTTTCTCACATCAAATTTAATGTGGGTTTCATTGTGTTCGATTTTTAAATGAACGTATAAGTTTTTTTCCCGTGCGAGAGGTTCAAAGGTATTTCCCCTTCCAGAAAGGATCAGACTTTTATACATTCTTACACCTAACTCGTAGTCGGCGGGAGAGTTAATATCCAATTGGTTTTCTTGGAAAAAAAGTCTTTTGAAATTGGCTTTAAAACCATTCAGAATTAAGTCTTTGACGATGGTAAATAAAATAGCAGATAAGTCAGGGATTTCGTATTTTTCTGTGATTGTATTCAAAATTTTGACCAAATTCTCGTCGAGTGTTTTGGAGGCGCCATAGGCAGTCATTTCTATCGGTGTTCCCGTTTCCACCAATTGTTTCGTTTGTTCTGGACTAAAGGTTTCCATCAAAAAATATATTGGCTAGGGAAGAGTGGGTTGGATTTTGATTTTTCTTCCACAAGCATTGTTTCTAACTCCTTTCTTAGACGTTCCGTAATGATATCTAGTGTTTTCTTTTTGTCTTCTTTATAGGAACTTAAATACTCATTGATCGTAAATGGGGTTCCAAATCTAACAACTGCTTTGTGAGGCCGGGGTTTAAATTCACCAAAAAGTTCGTTTTCATAACGATATAAAAACTCATAAAGACGCTCTGCGCTCGGTAATTCTTTGATATAAGCCGTTTGGATGGTGATAAAATCATAGGCTTTGGTGGCCGCTTGTTTGGCCCAAGTTGCCATTTCTAGGCTTGGGAGTTCTCCATTTGGATCGGGCATTCCGACAGAAACCATTTCGAGTACACTAAGAATCCTTCTCAGTTTTTCGATGGCATTTGCGTCAGCGTCCCATTTGGGAATTTTGGCCTTTCTTGCAATATTGTCGAGCATGGCATGGCGCATCCTTCCCAATCGGTAATCAAAATCATCTGCTCTGCTTTCTTCGACAGGAACTCCATATTCTTTTTCTTCCCTTTCAATCATTCGTTTCCCCACCGATAAAAATCTATGGAGGATATCTTTCCCTGTTTTTGTGATCCCTAATTTTTCTTCCATTTTAGTGATCGCTAAATCGATGTCTTTTTGCATGGAACTGATGGAACCGGTCATTCTGTACTTAACAAAGGTGGGCAGAATCCATATCTTAGCATCTGGGTCTTTTTTCTTTGCATCTTCGAGTCCCCAAAATCCGAGTTGGGCCACTCCCGGTTGGAAAGGAAGTAGGGTATCATTCATTCCGCTGGTGGGTTCTCCTTCTGGGAATAGGGCAAGTTTACCTCCAGGCGATGCGAGAATTTCTCTTGAAGCTTTAAGGGATTCACGGTCTGGTGCACCAGCTAACACAGAGTAAGCTCCAATCGACTGGATGAAGTCTCCAACAAACCCAAATCCCCATTCGAAGACCTCTCTTGCTGCCATGTAATGAAACCTTGAACCCATGATGTTTGCTGCATGATAGGCAATTCCAGGTTCTTTGGTTGTGGGATGATTGGAAATATAAAGGAGTCGTTCTTTTTGAAAGGTTTTTAATGTCTTTTGGTCGGTTTCAGATATCTCGATGGATTCAAGATTGTAGAGCATTTTGTTGAGAACCGGAAGAGTCAGATCCGTAAACCATAAAGCGGGAAGATTGAACTTTGCAGGGATAAAGGATTTGATTGACATAGGACGAATGCTGACAGCTTAATCAAAGGAAGCAAGTACGAATTCACATGGCACTTATAGAAGAACTCAACCAACAAGGCAATTTTCTCTTCCGATGGCGCTCCTACATCCCAGGAGTCATTTTGTTTCTTTCCTTACTGTATCTACCGTACGTCCCTTATTTCCGAGGGAACTACGAATCCAATTTGTATTGGTTATCTGGTGCATTTTTAGTCAGTTTTGCAGGACTTTTTGTTAGATGTTTTACGATCGGATACACTCCTAAAAATACTTCTGGTAGAAATACAAAACAACAAGTGGCAGATGTTGTGAACCAATCAGGAATTTACTCACTAGTCAGACACCCGTTATATGTAGGGAATTTTCTTATGTATCTTGGCCCGGTTTTTATCCTTAGGGATTTTGCTTTTGCGCTCGTATACATCATGTTTTTCTACTTGTATTACGAAAGAATCATTTTCGCAGAAGAATACTTCTTACGTGGTAAATTTGCGGAAGGTTATTTGAAATGGGCGGACAAAACTCCTGCTTTTATACCGAGACTTTCTGGATATAAAAAACCAAATTTAAGTTTTTCTTTCCGTAATATTTGGAAACGAGAATATCCCAGTTTATTTGGAATCATTGTTGTGTTTACAGTTTTTGATTTGATCCAAGTATATTATCAAGAACCAGCACTTCATACTGTAGACATTACTGGAATTTGGAAACCATTCCACACTTGGTTTTTTGGCTTTGGATTTGTTTTTTATGTTGTCACTCGTCTCATCGTAAAGACCACCAAACTTCTCGAAGTCGAAGGTAGATAATTTTTTTTATGAGTCGGTTGTCCAATGGTTGGAAGGTTCCTGAAACTTTAGATGATAAAAAGGAACTGATGGAATCTTACCAAAAAACAGTCGAAAGTATGGAGGCGGAAAATCCGCTCACCATTTTTCGAGAACATATGGACAACGGACTTTTATTCAAAGCTGGACTTCAAGATGCGATGAACCAACTCACAACTTTTGCAAATCTTTATATGAGTATCATCGAACTAAAAGCAGAAATAGAAAAACAAACAAAAAATCTTTGATCCAAACTTTTCCCTTTTGACAAAATGTTTTTAACATTTTTCTGAAAGGTCTTTTTTACTTAATTACCAAATTCATTGAAAAATAGATTTTACTGATTGTAAAGTTTACTTCGTTTCTTCTAGTTCAACTTCCGCAATACATCCTTCCTGAGAAAGAAGTTTGAATTCAGGTGTGAGAATATGAATGTTTTCTGGATAATTTTTTTCTTTTTGAAATTTGGGAAGTTTTGATAGGGAAATCGAGATTACAGATTTATTTTTTTCCTCAAACAAGTAAACAAATGCTAGTCGGTCTTTTGGCATCCTAAGTTCTTTATCTACATTAATACTTTCCCGTAATAAAAAACGCATTTGAAATGTAGGCAATGTTTCTCCGGGACAAGCAATTACATTCAAATTTTTAAATTGTCTAGGAGAAAACTCTATTCCATCCCAAAAATGAGAGAGTTTCAATTCTAAGAAAAAATCAAAATCTTCCTTCCCGTTTTGTTTCTTTCTCCAAACGGTATTTGTATCTTTGTCTAAGAGAAGATGGATGCCTCCAGATCCTGTTGTATCTTCAATGCGGAATGGCGGATTTTCATTGTATCGACTAATGTTTTTTTTGGTTCCAGAAAATAGATAGTAGTTCCCGAAGAGAACAAGTGAAATGGCGAAAAAAATCGGAAGAACTATGGCAGGTCTCATATGAAAGAAAAACTTCTCCAACCTGAGAAAATGGGCTACTTCTTTTTTTATCATTTCAATCTTGGGGAGACCATATGAAAATCGGAATTTTAGGTGGTACTGGTCTAATTGGTACCTCATTCATTGAAACAGCAATAGGTCTTGGACACCGCTTCCGAGTATTTTCTAGAAAGCCATCCTTACCACCCGTACTTTCTTCCTATCAAGAATTGGAATTTGTTTCTTGTATCCTTCCGCAAACAGCTGACTTGGAAGGACTCGATGCCATTATTAATTTAGTAGGTGAGCCGATAGCGGGCGTTAGATGGACTGAAGAACGCAAGCGACTGATTCGTACATCTCGTATTGATTTTACTCGTGGTCTTGTGGCTCGCATTTTAGATCTAAAATCACCACCCAAAGTTTTTGTAAACTCAAGTGCGATTGGTTATTATGGAATGTCAGAAGATTACCACTTACCCTTTACGGAGAAGTCTGATCCCGGTGAGGATTTTTTAGCGAAACTTTGTGTGGAGTGGGAAAACCAAATCCTTCCTCTGCAAACAACGGGAATTCGATCGTTGGCTTTGCGAACTGGAATCGTTCTATCTCCAAAGGGGGGAGCGTTGGAGAAAATGATTCCTCCTTTTTTATTGGGAGTGGGTGGTTCCATTGCTTCAGGGAAACAAGGGATGAGTTGGATTCATATATTGGATTTTATTTCTGCCATGTTGCACTTAATGCAGTTGGATTCGGCTTCTGGAGCTTATAATTTAGTATCACCTCATCCCGTAAGTAATGATGAATTCTCAATCGTTTTAGCTAAAACCTTACATCGGCCAAATTTTTTCAAAGTTCCTTCCTTCGCCATACAGGCGCTTTATGGAGAAGGTTCAGTTGTTGTGACCAAAGGACAGTATGTGATTCCGGAGCGTCTCCTTTCTACCGGTTATGAGTTTCAGTTTCAAAATTTAGAAAAGGCACTCTCAAATCTTTTAGAAAAACAGTGATTTCTTCTTTTCAAAAGATAAGAAGGGTGAGAGACTGGAGCCAACCTTATCTTGGAGTAAGAAATGAACTCAAAAAAAGTCTTAGTCTCTCTCTTCGCACTCTCCTTCGCTTTCGTGATGGTGGCTTGTGGCGATTCCAAACCAAAAGAAGAAACACCTGCAGCAGTTGAATCTAGCGCAAGTGCAGATCCTGATCTTGCAAAAGGGGAAGAACTTTACCTTCAAAACTGCTCTTCTTGCCACGGTGAGAAAGGTGCTGGTGATGGCGCAGCGGCAGCAGCTCTCAACCCAAAACCAAGAAATTACAAATCCCCAGCTTCTGAATGGAAAAACGGAAACACTGCTGCTGGTGTGACTAAAACTTTGAAAGAAGGAATCAAAGGGTCTCCAATGGTTGCTTACGGACATTTAGGCGACGATAATATCCGCATCCTTGCAAAATACGTAGAACACCTTTCTAAAAATTAATCATTGCCTTTTTCGGTTCCGCCTACGGGTCGGAGCCGAACACTTGTCTTTATGAACCAAATCATTAAAAAAGCAGATCGCCCCACTTGTGATTGTGGGACCACTCGTGAGAGTGAGAACGCACGAAAAGTTGTGAAGTATTCCACTTGGGGAATGATCGCCATGGGACTTGTCGGGATATCAGCTACACCGACAGATGTATACTTTGTTTGTCGAAAATGCAAACAACCCTTTGGCAGATTGTCGAAAGAAGAAAGAAAATCGAAATCCTAATTATTGTTGACCCTCGTTCTTGGTGAATTTCCCTGGAAGCTAATGATGGAAGAGTTTAAAATTCGGTTGGGATTTGAAAACGGGGGAAGTTTACCCGTAATTCATATATCTGGTGAAATCACATCCGAAGCCGAGGAAGAGATCGTTGAATCCTACGAATCTATTCCGGGCGACAAACGCAGTCGCGTCATTTTGAACTTTTCAGAGACTTCTTACATCAATTCAGCGGGGATCGCAACACTCATCAGTTTGATTACCAAATCCTCTGAAAATCAGGGAAAGATTGAGTTCGCTGGTCTCAATACTCACTTTCGAAAAGTCATGGATATTGTTGGTCTTACTGATTTTGTCCTCATCCACGATTCTCTTAATTCTGCACTCACCCAAGTCTAAATTATTCTAGATTCCAAACTTCCCTTCCGTAAGATAGGAGGGAGAGAGGTCTTTTCATGAGTGAAGTGGAGTTCCACGTCAAAGGCAAAACATATAAATTACCGGTCATTGTTGGTACCGATGGAAAAGAGGGAATCGACCTAACCGATTTTTATAGAAAAACGGGACTGGTTACTGTAGATCCTGGTTTATTCAACACTGCCCTCGGTTTGTCTAAAGTATCAAGACGTGATCCCGAAAAAGGGGAACTAACCTACCGTGGTTATGATTTAAAAGAACTCGCTTACCAATCCACGTTTGTGGAAACTTCATTTTTATTAATTTACGGAAATCTTCCCACAAAGCAGGAGTTAGGTGATTTCTCAAGTCGACTTTCGAAACATTCTATGATCCATGAAGATATGTTGAATCTCTTTGATGGATTTCCTGGAGTTGCCAACCCATTAGCAGTATTATCTGTAATGGTTACTTCACTTTCTAGTTATTATTTGGAAGAATATGAAGAAAAGTTAGATATGGGGGTGGATTTAATTGCAAGGTTACTCGCAAAAATTCGCACCATTGCTGCTTTTACTTATAAACATGCAGTGGGTCATCCTTTTGTATACCCATTGGATAAAAATCCATACTGCACAAACTTTCTTTATATGATGCATAAAATGCCAGCAGACAATTATACGGTTCCAGAAGAGTTTGATCGCATTTTAAATCAAATGTGGATTTTACATGCAGATCACGAACAAAACGTATCCAACACTGCAGTCCAAGTGGTTGGTTCCACACAGGCAAATTTATTCGCCTCAATTTCTGCTGGGATTATGGCACAATGGGGAGCTCGGGAAGGTGGACGTCCAACGGCAGCCATCGGTCTGATTGAAGACATTGTAAAGACCAAAACACCTGTTAAAGATTATTTCGAAAGATTCAAACGTGGTGGGTTAAACATCCAAACCAATGGCTTTGGACAAAAAGCATATGATGTGGTAAGTCCACGTGCCAAAGTAGCTCGGGAAATCATTCACGAATTTTATAAAGGCAGAAAGTTATCTGCAGTGGAAGACATTGCCCTTCAAATAGACGAAGTGGTTTGGAACGATTCCTATTTTATGGAGAATCTTCTTTACCCGAATTTGGAATACTACTCCGGCCTCGTATTTCACACATTGGGAATCCCTAAGAATATGTTTTCTGTCATGCAAGTAATTGGTCGACTTCCAGGTTGGCTTGCACACTGGAGAGAACAAAGGGTGAAGGGAGACTTCTCAAAAGTTCGTCCAAAACAAATATATGTGGGCGAAAACCAAAGAAAATACATCCCGGTTCAGAACCGCCTATAGGTCTGTCACACTTCCTTTGTCCATGAATTTCCGTTGGTTCGGAATGATTTGGTGTTTGGTGCTTTTTTCGTGTATGGCGACGGAAGTGCCTCCTACTGCAGATAGAGGGGTTCTGTCTGCGGAATCGTTTCTAAGTGGGCAGAAAAAAACCTTAGAGCTCAAAGGGGATTGGGAATATTATCCGGGCCTACTCATATCCCCTAACGAATTCGAAACCCTAAACACAAATAGAGAACCTCATTTTTTTCATGTCCCTGGGATTTGGTCTGAATCTTTTTTTGACCGTGGATTCCTTGCTGGGGATGGGTATGCGACTTTTAGCCTAAAGATACAACATGGTCTTCAAGGAGTTCCTCTTTCTTTAAAAGTTCCAGAGATGGAGACCGCCTACAACTTGTTTGTTGATGGGGTAAAAATGTCTTCCAATGGGGTTGTGACTACTTCTTACCAAACGGGGAAACCTGAGTATCGTCCACGGATTATTGATTTTTTCCCAAAAGAAAACCAGACCTCCATTGTATTACAAATTTCGAATTATCATCATAGGAAAGGTGGCCCAGCCCAAACAATCATCTTGGGAAGGACATCCGATATTCATAACAAGTACGAATTTGCGATTCTACGAGATATGCTTCTTGTTGGAAGTATTTTGTTTATGGGGATCTACCATTTGTTTTTATTTTGGAACAGGAAAAAAGATCCATTTACTTATTGGTTTGCTCTCACTTGTATTTTAGTCGCCTTACGAGTGTTTATTACAGGAAACAAGTATATCATTCAATTATACCCAGACATATCTTGGGAAGTTCATTTAAAGTTGAGTTACTTGAGTTTCTTTTTGATCACACCTATTTTTGCAAGATATGTTTATTTGCTCTTCAAACCATATTTTTCTAGAAAAGTGTATGAATCTCTTAAGTATCTGGGTTTTGCTTTTTGTTTTATCGTTTTGGTGACTAGATCTTCTTTTTACACTTATTTGATGGTCCCGTTTCAGATATTTACATTGTTAGGTGCAGGGTATACCTTTGTTGTGATCGCAAGAACAATTCGTGATTCATTACCTGGGTCAAAGATCTTTTTTTTGAGTTTTGCTATTTTCATTGGAAGTTTTGTTAACGATATTTTGGTAAATAATCTAATCATTTACGGACCGTTGACCATTCATTTTGGAATTTTTACGATGTTCTTTGTCCAGTCAGTGTATATCGCTAGAAATTTTTCGAAAGGATTCGTGGAGGCAGAAAATCTAGCGGTTGAACTTTCTGATAAAAACCAAACCCTACAACGAGTTCAAAACCAACTCAAAGAATTGAATGAAAGATTAGAGACGCGTGTCAAAGATAAAACCGAGGAACTCCAAGGGAAGTTGGATCAAATTGGAAAAGATATGAGGCTTGCTAAGTCTATCATTCAAAGTGTAACTAAAATTCCCGATGTGACTCCTTATTTAAAAGTTGATATTTTGTATAAACCGATAGCTGAAGTCGGGGGGGATATCTACTTTGTAAAACGAATTCAAGATTTTTACTACAGGTTCTTTTTGGGTGATGCAACCGGACACGGCTTGCAAGCAGCTCTTTATTCGATGATGATCCAATCAGAATTTGAGCGAGTTTCCGCAGTGGCAATGCGCCCGAATGATTTGTTGTTCTATATGAACCAACACTTCTATGATAAAAATGCTGACTTACAAATTTATTTTCCGGCTATGTCTATGGATTTTGATTTCCACCAAGGGATTCTTCGTTATGCGGGAGGAGGGGTTCAAAACCAAATTCATATGAAAAAAAATGGTACGGTGACAATGCTCGAGAACACTGGGCCAATCATTGGAATTTTAGAACACTACCGGTATGGAATTTATGAATCAAAGGTGGAGTCGGGGGATCGTATCTTTTTATTTACAGATGGATTGTTTGAGGAGTTAAATGAATCCGATGGTTTACAAGCCTTAAGTGATTTATTGGAAGTAATCCAAAGCACAAATTCTTTGCCTTTTTTAGAAGTGGTTCCTTCCATTCAAACCATGTTATACCAACGGATGAACAAGTCTCAATGGAAGGATGATGCAACCCTCATTTTGATTGAGATCACCTAACAAAAAATACATAAGTGATCTTTGAAAAATTTTGAATTAATTTTCGTCTTTTTTTAACGAATCCGAATCACCAGTCGCCGGAAGCTCCGCCACCAGCAGAGTCTCCGCCTCCACCAGACCAACTGTCCGAACCTGAAGACCAAGAGTCACCGCCACTGGACCAACCTCCACCGCCGAAGTATCCTCCATCGGAACCACCACCATTACCGATTCCTAATTTACGTTTTAAAAACATAACGAGTATAAATAACAATACGGCAACAATTAAGCCGAAAGTACTACCGAATAAAAAGGATAAAAGTGGGAATAAAACTAAAAGTCCTATGATTGTAAAAATCAACCCTCCAATCGATGGAACAATTAAGGAGATCAAGGTAAAGATTCCCCCTACAATTCCAGATGAAAAAACTTCTTCCTCGGAACTAGTACCAGTTGTGGCTACATCATCTTCTGAAGGCGTGTATTCGCCTCGAATCGTCGCCATAATTGCATTCACTCCGGCAGTGACACCGCCATCCATATCTTTTGATTGAAAACGAGGTCGCAGTTCATCACGAATAATATGTTTTGCTTGGATGTCTGTTAAAGCACCCTCCAAACCGCGGCCCACTACAATCCGCATTTTTCTTTCATTAGGTGCGATGATTAATAGAATTCCATTGTTTTTGGATTTTTGTCCTAATTTCCATTCATCGAAAATCTGATTTCCAACATCTTCAATAGGTTCCTCTTGTAGACTTGGAGTTATGTACACCGCAATTTGATTGGAGGTTTCCGCTTCAAACTGTTTGAGGTTGGACTCGATTTGGGTTACTGTTGCCTCTGATAAAATTCCTGCATGGTCCATGACCCTTCTTTCCAATTTTGGAACAGGGTAAGATTGTATTTCTGTAAAAATTGAAATGAAAAGAAAAACAATCAGTATTATTATTCTCAGATCAAAATTGGAAATTGATTTTGAAAGTTTCTGATTTCGGTTATAATACATCACATCAATTTCCCACCATCTCGAATTTCATTGGAGATTTCGTTTTTATCATCTTTTTCTCTTTGGATGTTGTATTTTTTTAGTAAGTCACCACAAAAAAGAATGCTGGAAACTATCCCTTCTTTTTTCTTTTTTGTTTTCATTCCTTCAATGATAAGTTTCACCGCTTCGTTCCATTCTGATTTTGGAACCACTCTTGCAATTTCCTTGTCAGGCAAAATTCGAACAAAGTGTTCATATAAAGAAATATAGATTAATATTCCAGTTCTGTTTTTAGTACGGAAAACTTCTTCATCTAAAAATGCTTCTTTCGCTCTCAGGTCGACAAAGTATTGTTTGGCGCCCTTTGAAACTAAGTTAATTCTTAGTTTTGGAATTAGAGCCGTAAGGGTTAATCCAAAAATAGCACCTATCCAAACAGAGAGAACTGCAAAAAGGGATTCATTATCCCAAACAAGTCCATATAAGTTTTGAATAGTATAAAAACTGACACCAGTGATTCCTCCTACAAGGAAGGCTCCAAGCCAGGCCCATTCTTTGTAGTGGTGAGAGGATTCTGCAAAAAAAGGAACAATTTCAGCAGAGGTTTTTGACTCGGCCTCGCCGACAGCTCTTTTGATTTCTTCCAAATCAGTTTGATTGAAATAATGTTTGAGGATACCCATGGGCAGAAGAAAAACAGGATTTCCTGCCCAAATCAATCAAAAAACCTAGATTTTGGAATCGATCACGATGGCCAAACTTACTAAAAATAAATGAAAGATACTAAAAAAGAAAAATCGTTTCGCGAGAATTTTATCTTTCGAAAGTTTCAATCGATAAGCAAAAAGTAAAATCAAAATAGTTAATAATATCGCAGAACTTAAAAATAAAAATCCCATTCTTTCATCTGCAAAATAAAATCCAATGACAGACAAAGAATATGCAATCGCATATAGGAAAATTTGGTTTACCGTCTTTTGGATTCCGGATACCACAGGCATCATTGGAATTCCTGCGAATTCATAATCATCTTTTAAAAAGATAGCGAGTGCCCAAAAATGCGCCGGGGTCCAGAGAAAGATCATTAAAAATAAAACCCAAGCTTGGACGGGGAGCGAATTTGCCATGGCAGCATATCCAATGAGTGGACCAATACAACCAGAGATTCCACCAATGACTATGTTTTGTTCTGTTCTTGGTTTCAGCCAAATTGTATATAAAAACACGTATAATAATAAAGCAGAAAGGGCACAAATAGCTGTTAGAAGGTTGATGAATTGAGTTAAAATGATAAACGCAAGGATCGCAACCGCAACTCCAAGAAAAAGCGCAAATCCTGGAGAAATTTCACCAGCGGGGATTGGTCTTTGTTTTGTTCTATACATCACTGCATCCCTTTCTCTTTCAATATACTGATTGAGAATAAAAGAAGCAGAACTCATTAAATAAGTTCCAAATAAGGTGATAGAGATTTCTAAAAGAGAAGGGTAACCAGTAGTTCCTAAATACATTCCAGGAAGGACAGTTGCCAGTACAAGTACAGTTACCCTAGGTTTTGTCAATTGGTTCCATAATCGGAACATTATAGAACCTCTTTTCCTGGAGACCTAAAATGATAAAAAGCGGCAATAAAACAAAACATAAACACTAGGACGCCATTTAGCGTGTGTAAGCCGGTTATTAGTTTTGGAAGTTGGTACAGAACATTCATAGCACCAAGAAAAATTTGAAAGGATATCAAATAAGCTGCAATTTTTAATGATTTTTTAACCAGGTTATCTTTTAAGTAGAGAATCCCATAAGCAGACAAAGAAAGTACAGACAAAGCAGCTAGATATCCAAAAAATCTATGTTCCATTTGAAAACGAATCGGTCCCACCATTTTTGGAAACCATTCCCCATTGCAGGTAGGGAAGTCCGAACAAACAAGACCAGCATAATGAGAACTCACCTTCCCTCCAAGGAATAGTTGGTATAAAACAACAATGAGTACAAAAAGAAAAAAATACTTACCTGGTCGATTCCATTGGAACTTGGAAGAAGAATCCTCGGAAATCAGTAATCGCACAGTTAGACAAGAAGAAAGAAGTAAAACTGCGTTGAGTAAGTGTAGGTTAACAGTTGTTGGGTGGAGCAGTTTGGTAACAGTGAGTCCGCCAAGGATGACTTGAGAAATGAGAAAGAAAAGTGAAAGTGTAGCTGGGATTCCCATTTGTTTGCGTGTTTCTTGGTTCTGTATCACCCAAACAAAACCAATTCCCACGAGGATTCCTAAAATCCCAGAATAGTATCTATGGCCCACTTCCATAAAAATCTGAAATGTAAATTCTGGTACAAATTTTCCATGGCAGAGAGGCCAATCGGGGCATGCGAGTCCTGAATCTGTTGCTCGTACGAGTGGTCCGTAGAGGAGATTGATAAGGATCATTGCGGAAAGGATGGTGTAAAAACGTTTGAGTGTCATACGTCTATCTGTTTCCTCCAGGTTTTGTGATCTGAGTTTGGGGAAAATAAAATTAATCTTGCATCTTTTAAAAATTGTTGGATAAAAAGAGCAGTTTTTCGTATAGACTATATCAGGTAAAATTATGCAAAACACAGACCTTTACAATAAGGGTGGCTATTGGACTTTCCTTGTCACACTCGTTCTCAACATTCTTTTCTTCGCTTATATTTCCTTCGTTCACCCGGGTACTCCGGAAAACCCAGGAATGGAATCCAAAAGCGTTCAGTCCAAATAGGGTAACTACCAAACCTTCGTGAACATTCGCTTCTTCTTTTTTCTTTGTTTGTTGTTTGGAACTCAGGTCTTTGCGTATGACCCGCATTCCAATCTAACTCGGGATAATAAACTCCCGAAAGAACTAGAGAATATAGGATTTTCTGATGTCACGGGGAAGTCACTCAATCTCGACATTCCGTTCCGAGATGAATCTGGAAAAACCGTTCGGTTCTCCGATTTTCTTTCGAAAGGAAAACCAGTTTTACTTTCTCCCGTTTACTTCAAATGTCCAACTCTTTGTAACTTTCACTTAAATGGTGTGTTCCAAGGATTAAAAGCCCTTGATTGGACTCTCGGCAAAGAATACCAATACATTGCCGTATCCATTGATCCAAAGGAAAACGAGTCGATTTCTTTTCCTAAAAAGGGAGCTTATTTGAAGGAATATGGTAGGGAAGGTGCCGAATCCGGCCTACATCTCCTCACTGGTACCCAAGAATCCATTGATGCATTGACCAAACAACTGGACTTTCGGTACGCATGGGATGAGGAAGCAAAACAATA
Source organism: Leptospira meyeri (assembly GCF_004368965.1). Classification (NCBI taxonomy): domain Bacteria; kingdom Pseudomonadati; phylum Spirochaetota; class Leptospiria; order Leptospirales; family Leptospiraceae; genus Leptospira; species Leptospira meyeri. The sequence goes on from NZ_SORO01000004.1 coordinate 156,461, forward strand.
CATCCACGCCAGTGGGGTTTATGTTTTGACTCCAGAAGGCAAGGTCTCTCGCATCTTCCAAGGAATCCAATTGGAACCAAGGGATTTGAAATTTGCCTTTCTCGAGGCATCTTCTGGGAAGATTGGGAGTTTTGTAGACAAGTTTGCTTTATTTTGCTTTCAATTTGATCCGAGAAAAAATAAATATACGATATACGCATACAGGATGATGCAATTCGGGGGGGCGGTCACCTTACTCCTTCTCGGTGCGTTTTTATACATAAACTGGCGAAAAATAACAAATAACAACCGTCAAGGAGTCACATAGATGTCTTGGAGCAGTCTCATTCCAGCGACCTCGTTCATGCCTATCCAGGCGACTGAAATTGCAAAAGAAGTCGATCTTCTCTATGCGTTTCTGATCATAGCAAGCCTTGTTTCGTTTGTCATCTTGATAGGTGGAATGACATGGTTCCTCATCAAGTTCAAACGTACAAGTTTAGACCAGAAATCCGCATACATTACTCACAATAATTTTGCAGAATTTCTTTGGTCGTTTATCCCTCTCATCATCATGATGGGGATTTTCTACTGGGGTATGGTCATTTTCGAAAAACTTAGAACCCCACCAGAAGACATTGCTGCTGAAATTCATGTCACTGCTGAGCAGTGGGCGTGGACTTATCGTTATGCGAACGGAAAAGAGTTTTATAGTTCTGGAAACGATCCAATGATCGTTCCTGCAGGAAAAGCAACGAAACTCATCCTAACGTCAAAAGACGTCATTCATAGTTTTTATGTTCCTGCTTTTCGAACCAAACAAGATGCGGTTCCGGGAAAACTCACACAACTTTGGTTCGAACCAAAACAACCAGGTGAATATATCGTTTTCTGTACAGAATATTGCGGGACCAAACACTCTGGTATGATGATTAAAATCAAAGCCATTCCTTCTGAGGAATATGCAGCTTGGTATCATGCTGAGAAAAAAGGTGCCGACACTCCGGCTGATCTTGGTAAAACTTTGTTTGCGCAAAAAGCTTGTGCTTCTTGCCACTCGGTCGATGGATCTAGAATTGTTGGACCTACAATGAAGGGACTTTTTGGATCTAGCCGAAAGTTTGCCGATGGAAGCCAAACCAAAGCAGATGAAAACTATCTTCGTGAATCCATCCTTGTATCTTCTGCAAAAATCGTAGAAGGATATCCACCAGCAATGCCGGTATTTCAAGGCCAATTGTCTGATGAAGATGTTGCCAACCTAATTGAATATATCAAATCCATTAAATAAGGAAGAGAGATGAGTTCAGCACATACAAAAACCGAACATGGTCACACAGACCATAATTATCTGAACCACGGATCTGGAATCTGGTCTTGGATGACCACTCTGGACCACAAACGCATTGGTCTTATGTACTTTGCAACAGTTGCCACCCTTTTCTTGATTGGTGGTTTCTTTGCTTTGGGAATCCGTTTGCATTTAGCAAAGTTTGGCGCAGCCCCACTTTTGGATCCAGATACTTACAATAAGTTCATGACCTTCCATGGTGCCATTATGGTATTTATGGTGATCATTCCTGGAATCCCAGCTTTCCTTGGGAACTTTGTCCTTCCGATCCAACTTGGTGCGAAAGACGTTGCTTTTCCAAGACTAAACCTTGCCTCTTATTACATCTTCATTGCAGGGGCACTGATTGCTGCTTCTTCCATGATCTTCAACCAAGTGGATACAGGTTGGACATTCTACACTCCTTACTCGACTGCAAAAACATCCAATGGGGTGATTTTGCTTGTTTTGGGTGCCTTCACAATGGGTTTTTCTTCCATTCTTACGGGACTAAACTTCATCGTCACCACTCATAAACTAAGAGCTCCAGGAATGACAATGGACAGAATCCCTCTTATGATTTGGGCTTTGTATTCCACTTCGATCATTCAGATTCTTGCAACACCAATCCTTGCCATCACTCTCCTTCTGATTGGAGCAGAGAAAACCCTTGGAGTGGGAATTTTTGATCCAGACTTAGGTGGAGACCCAGTTCTTTTCCAACACTTCTTCTGGTTCTACTCTCACCCAGCGGTGTACATTATGATCCTTCCTGCGATGGGTGTGATTTCTGAGCTCATCACTGCTTTCTCCAAAAAAACAATTTTCGGTTACCGTGCGATTGCTTACTCATCAGTTGCGATTGCCGCAGTATCCTTCCTTGTTTGGGGACACCATATGTTTGTTTCTGGTCAGTCAACTCTTGCGGGAATTTTATTTTCCCTCATCACAATGTTTGTGGGAGTTCCTACTGCGATCAAACTCTTCAACTGGATTTCCACTATGTATCGTGGAACAGTAACTTTTGATGCACCAATGCTCTTCGCTCTAGGTTTTATGTTCCTCTTCACCATTGGTGGTTTGACTGGAGTCTTCCTTGCATCAACTGGTATGGACGTTCACTTCCATGACACTTACTTTGTGGTAGCACACTTCCACTACGTAATGGTAGGGGGAACTTTGATGGCACTCATGGGCGGTATCTTCTACTGGTTCCCAAAGATGTTTGGAAAAATGACTTCCGATCTTGGAGGTCGCATTTCTTGGGTACTTATCTTTACTGGATTTAACGTAACCTTCTTCCCACAATTCGTACTTGGTGCGATGGGAATGCCAAGACGTTACTTTGATTACCTTCCTGAATACACAAACCTCAACCAAATCTCTACTATAGGATCTTGGCTGATTGGTCTGGGATTTTTGGTAGGTCTTATCACAATCATCCATGGAATTTTAAAAGGAGAAAAGGCTTCTGACAACCCTTGGGGTGCAAAAACACTCGAATGGCAAACGTCTTCTCCTCCACCACACGAAAACTTTACAACTACTCCAACAGTAACTGCAGGGCCATATGACTTCCGTTAGTTCTTCAAGTGAATTTCACCACCAACACCATTTTAAGAGTGCAGAACACCAGTATGCCTCTTCCAAACAAGGAATTTGGTTATTCCTTTGCACTGAGATCCTGATGTTTGGTGGCCTATTCGTAGGTTACCTTATCTACCATTCTCTTTACCCAACGGTTTTCAAAAATGGTTCGGAAACTTTGGATTGGAAGATGGGAGCAGTGAACACAGTTGTCCTTCTAATCAGTTCCTTTACGATGGCTGCAGCGATTAACTACGTGCAACGTGGTTTGCATAAAATCGCAGCTATCATGCTTGCTCTTACAATCGCTTGTGCTGGTGCCTTCATGGTCATCAAATACTTTGAATACAGCCACAAGTTTCATGTAGGAACAGTTCCAGGTAAGTTTTCACTTGTGGATCCTTCTTGTGCTGCTGGTGGGAAAAGAGCAGAGTGTGAATCTAAAATTTCCGCTCTACTTAAAAACCCGGCTGAACTTGAGAAAAACCATGTAAGTGCAGAAGAAGTCACACGTTTGAAAGCTGTGATTTCTCAACCAAAATGGGAAATGTTCTATGGCTTTTACTTTGTTATGACTGGTCTTCACGGGGTTCACGTGGTAGCTGGTGCTTTCCTAATCTTCTGGGTTTTCATCAAAACTTTAAGAAGAAAGGTTGGTCCTGAATACTACACTCCAGTAGAAGGTGTGGGTCTTTTCTGGCACGTTGTGGACTTGGTATGGATTTACCTCTTCCCACTTCTTTATTTGGTAGGATAAAAGGTATAAGAGAATGGAATACGTAATCAATTACGGACTTTACTTCATTGCCCTCGTTGCGGTTTTCACTCCAATTCTTGGATTTGGAATCTTTGCTCCAGGGATTGCAACAGCTACCATTTTAGGATTTATCGTAAACTGGTTCGGTCAGTTCTTCCAAACAGATCGTTTTGCAAAATTTACAGAAGAAAACAAAGATAACAAATTGTTAAAATTTGTTTTAGGTGATGAAGATCACAAAGAAGACCATGCCTCTGCTTCCATGTGGGTAGAAGATGGAGAAGAGGAAGAAGAACACGATCACCATGTGATTCCAATTAAAACATATGTTTTTGTTCTTTTAGCTTTGTTCTTTGGAACTTTTATTACTGTTTGGGTAGCACAATACGACTTAGGAAAGTGGAATATGATTGTCGCAATGGCTGTGGCAACGTGTAAGGCTTTCTTCGTTTTGGCGTACTTCATGCATTTAAAGTATGATAATATGCTGAACCGAGTTATCTTTCTTTCTGCATTTGCTTTCTTGGCATTGCTTTTTGCTTTCTCTTTCGGGGATATCATTTCTCGAATTGCCCCTTCGACAGAGTTCCCAGCAAAACCTTTCTTCTAGAAAAAAATAGACAAAACATTTTGAAAGAAGCCCGCCCTCGTGCGGGCTTTTTCGTCTAATGAAGAATCGTGTATCAGTACCTAAAAACGATTCTCTCACAATTTTTAGATCTAATTCCCGAGAGGAAAATCTATAACGAAGATTACATTAAGGAATTAGACCGACACACTCGAATCATTCAAATCCCTGGAAGTTTTATTGGCGTCTTTGGTATGTTAGGATTTGCTCTTTTTGGTACCGATGTCAAACTCCATCCAGAATTTCCAGAACTGTTCTATTACCGGATTGGATATAGCCTCTTTTGTTTTTCCTATATTGTTTTTATCATATACAATCATTTTAAAAATAAATTTTCTTCCTGGGAGGGACTTACCTGGGCATATTTAACATACGCATATCTATTGTTTACTGCTGCCTATTATACAGGTCGGATCGCAGATGATGCCGCTTATGTTTCTGGATACCAGATGCTCGTGATGATCCTTCCATTTTTGCCACTTCCAAGAAAAACATTACTAATTTACTATCCCATATCGATTCTGATATTCTTCGTTTCCGTATTTATATATAAGCCCGACCTAACCACCGCTGCGGCAAATTATTCAATGCAGAACTTGACAATTAGTTATGTCCTTGGGATTTTTAGCGGTCTCATTATGGAAAGATACCGCTTTCATTCTTTTCTAAACCACAAACGAATTATTAAAAAAAATGAAGAAGTTACCAAAACTGTAGAAGAAATTCAAACATTGAAATCCCAACAGGACGGTGACTATTTTTTAACATCATTGTTGTTAGAACCTCTGCTTGGTCACGAAACTGATGGAAATGCTATCGGGATTGAAACGGTAGTGAATCAGTATAAAAAGTTCTATTTTAGAAACAAGGAATACCAGTTAGGTGGAGATTATATATCGGTATTCAATCTGATTTTACAAGGGAAACGTTACAAGGCCTTTATCAATGGGGATGCAATGGGGAAGTCGATCCAAGGTGCTGGTGGGGCCATTGTACTTGGAGCTGTATACAACTCGATCATCATTCGATCAAAAATGGATCCTGTATCATCGAACAGATCTCCAGAACGTTGGTTGCATGATTGTTATTTGGACTTACAAAAAGTATTTGAAACTTTTGATGGCGCCATGTTGGTTTCTGCAGTTGTGGGTTTATTGGAGGAATCAACAGGTACTTTATACTTCGTTAATTTAGAACACCCTTCGGTTATCTTGTATCGGGATGGGAAGGCAACTTTTATCGAAGATGAAGTCCATTATTATAAGTTAGGTGTGATCGAAGGGCTTTCTGAAAGAATCATTTCTGTATTTCAGATGAAAAAATCGGACAAAATATTTTGTGGTTCTGATGGAAAAGATGACTTAATACTTTCTGAACAAGGAAGGTATCGTGATATTAATGAAGACCATAATTTAATATTAGAAAATATTGAGGAAGCGAATGGGGAAATGCAACCTCTCCTTGAATGTTTGCGGAAAAAAGGTAAATATTCTGATGATTTGAGTTTGATTTCGTTGCAATACAACCTGGACCCATATCCAAAACCTGGAAAATATTTTCTAGAAGCTAAAGAAAAAATCAGAGAAAAACAATACGATAAAGCTCTTGAGTTGTTGTTGTCTTATGACTCGGCCCTTGATACATCCATCGCCGAACTCAAATACATTGCAAAATTATACGAGAAAAAAGATGATTTGGTAAAAGCGATGGAATACGCAAGTCTTGCATTGGAAAATTATCCTTCAGATACAATTTGGATGTTTCATACTTCTGTACTATATAAAAGAATGTATTCTTTGTATAAATCTCAATCTTTTCTTTGGGAGTCACAAGAACTTAGCGAACGTGTTCGGTTACGCCAACCTTCGAATATACGTAATTTAATCCATTTAGCGGATGTTTGTCGGCTAAATGGAGATAAGGACCGCGCCTCTTATTTGGTAAGTATGATAAAAAAAATCTCTCCGGAACACCCAAGGTTAAAAGAAATTATATCTGTGATTTAATCTCATTAAAGATAAAAAGAGCCTTTTATCGTTAATGGATGTTTGTAATTATGTAGATTCTGTTTTCTTTCTATATTCACCAGGTGTTAGGCCGGTTGATTTTTTGAATTCAGCATTAAATGCTGATTTTGAGCCGAAACCTGTTGCAAAGGCGATAGCAATCACTGAAAAATCCGGTTTGTTCTTTAGCATTTCTTTTGCTTCCTTAATTCTATAGGAATTCAAATAGGCTCGAAAACTCATTCCCAGCTGCGAATTGATTAACTCCGAAGTTTGTTGTAGATTCAGTCCGATTGCTGAGGAAGTTTTTTCTAAATCCAATGTTTCATCTAAATATGGTTTTGTTTTTGACATCCATTTTTCTAGTCGGACTAAGAACTCAACTGTGTTGACCGATTCTAGTTTGGATTTTGTATAACGTTTGTCTTTGGAATTATTTATAGTAAGAAATTTATGTAAGATTTCATTTCTTTCCCAATCCAAATCTTTGTACTTTTGCAGAAGATTGAATAATAAAAAAAATAGATCGATTGGAAATATAAAGATCGATCCGTATAAAATCGGCAAAGAATAGGGAATGATTCCTAAGTAATAGAAAATGGAAACGTATCCAGAACAAAGATAACTTCCCCAACAGAAGAGAAAGAATTTGATTTTTTTATCGCCCATCCAATAGATTCGAATCCCAGTCAAAAGGATGATAGGAACCGATATTAAATAAATAAGATTGATGATTCTAGAAAAGAGCATATTTGTTTCTGTAAAAGGGATACAGAAAGCAGATATGAGCCCAACAAATGCAAAGGATGTCAGTCCCCGGTCCACCCAAGGAGTTCTTTGTTTTGTGTTTAAGAACATTCTTACGAATTGAAAAGATGCTGCGATTCCCAATGCCAAAAAAAATAAATTGGATCGGCTTTGCCACCAAGTTGAATTAGGCCAAAGACTGTGAAAGGAATTTCCGAATTGGGTATTAAACCACAAAGTCGTTGTTAGAATATAGACCGCATAATAAAAAAATTCATAAAGCCGAAATGCAACAAGATAAAAGAGGCTAATCAGAAACATAACAGCACAAAATCCCAGAATTAAATAGATCACAGCCGTTTCTAAAACAATTTTGTTGTGAAATGCATTCTCGTCCATAGAGAAGATGGGAAATGAAATGAGTGAAATGGATTGAAGTCGCAAATAAATATACTTTTTTTTGGTTCGGATTCCTTGTGGGATTTTAAAACTCGGATCTAACGCTTCTGGAACAGCCCAGGTAGATTTAGGAAAAGAATCCCCTGTTTGAAATGAAAGATAGGACGTTTCGTCCGGTAAAAAAAGAATCGCATTGTCTAATGCCTTCCATTCCAAAGAGATGATTTTCTCAGGGAAAAAAGCTGGATCTTTTAATGAGGTTCGAAGCCAAATGATGTCTTTTGTAAAATGGAAAGAAAGAGAATCTTCTTGGATGTTTTGCCAAGATGTTTGTTTCTCTACTTCTTCTAAGCTTAGTTGCCCTGTAGGATCGCGAAAGAATTCGAATCGATTTGTAATGTTAGTTCTATTTTTATCCTGATCGGAACACGAAATTCCTGTAGAAAGGATCCATAGAAGAAACAAAAATCGAACCAATTTCATTTCGAATTAGATTTTGCTTTTTCTAGTAACTGACAAGTTTTATTCTAAAAAAGTGTCCTGAAATATAGATTCGGACGACCAGCTTTTTTTTTCGGATATCCTATGTATTCATGGAGATATATATCCGAATTCCCGGACAGATTCTATATTTTACATTCGCATTTTGTTTATCATTTGATTGTCAGCTGAACTCATTTAATAATACGGGAGATTACGAAAGCAGATCATTCACTGAAACTGAAATTTTAAAATGTTTTTTAGAAGGGCGTTGTGGTCCTAAAAACGTTACTTCTACAAATGGTTTCCAAATCCCGTCAACGCTTGTCTCTGGTCTTTATGCATGGTATCCACTGGATGGTGATATCAATGATAGGAGCGGAAGTGCTCATCATGGATATCTTCCTGGCGGATTTTGGCCTGTGACGACAGGTCCAACTTATTCTCTCAGTCGTTCCAACCTGCCAAACGGCACCGCTTCTTTCAACGGGACTGATCAGTTATTTTCAAGTGACTTTACTCCTCTTTGTCACGAGGACTTTGCAATTGCTTTATGGATTTTTCCATACAATGCCACGAACAATCAAATTATGGGTTTCCAAGAAGGTATTGGTTACAATCCAGGGGTCATGTTTTCCTTGGATGCAACAGGGCATTTTGAGTTTTCTTCTTTTTTTTCCTTTTGGGATAATAGCAATCTTACGCGAGGGGTTTCTTCAACGGTTTTACCTGCAAATGTCTGGACTCATATAACTTACGTTCATAATGGAGCCACGCAGCAAGGAACCATTTGGGTCAATGGAGTGAATGTAGGAGTCACCTCTGATTCGATCAATTCCTTCGACCCTGGTACGGGTGAACCGTATGTCACTGGATGCATTACGGGCAGTTCACCGTTTCAATGGTGGACGGGAACTCCACTAAACATCGGTTATGGTTACAGTAACCCTCGTTTTTTTTCAGGAAAGATGGATGATATTTGGTTTTTCAAAGGACGCCAATTGAATGCAAGTGACATTTCTATATTGATGAGCCTTCCTTAGTGTCCACTATTGATCTTTGCTGTTTTGTCATTGAATTTAGAAAATGAACTGAAGATAAGAATTTTATAAGGCCTATTCATGATGATAAAACTACATTACTTTCTTAAAATAATAATTCTATTTTGGATGTCTAAATTTTTGAATCCATAATGATTTAAAATCCATTCAAAAGCTTTTTTTGTATAAAAGAAGGTATGAGTTTGGTCATTTTTATAATACCATTTTTCAAAATGAATACTGTCATCGTAAGGATGGGTCAAGATATACAAACATCCGTTCGTATTTAATAAGTTGTATAAAATCTGAAATTCTTTTTTGGGGGAATGGAAATGTTCCACAACTTCCGTGAGGATGATGTAGTCGTAAGATTGTTTTAAGTTTTCTGGATCATTGTGAAAGAAGGGATCATACAATTTGATTTTGTATCCTTTCTGTTCCAACAAAAACTGAACGACTGGACCGGGACCTGCCCCATAATCCAATGCTTGGTCTGTTGATTTTTGATTGCCCAGAACCTTCTCCACCACTGGTCTTAAAAAATTTTGGTAACGTATGTCGTTTATATCGTTATTGTGTTCCAGATACCGTGTTTTTTCTTCCTCTTGGTTTGGCCAAAACTTTGAATCCATAAAGATGGAAAGACAATTTCGACATCTTTGATATGAGCGAAATCTATTGGTAAAAAAAGGATTGGATTCTGATTCACAAAGAGGGCAATTCACAATTTCTGAATCTCATTTTTCAAATAGGACTAGTGGTTTCAACTACGATCTACTTTGATTTAGAATCATTTCGTTTTCATTAAAAAACAATTCTATTTTTTCGAATCTATGTCCGACAATTAGAGTAATAGAGATCCCGGAACGCACATGCAAAATATAGATTATTCGAGAAAGCTTAGATCCGGCCGACCCTTAGAAGGTGAGGTTCCATCCTATTTGCCACAAACGCATTCGTATCTTGGTAGTACACAAAAGCCTAAATCTGCATTTATCCTTCTCATTGGTGGCATCTTATTATTTACCTCCGGTATGGTGGTTGGAATCCAACTTGGCCAAAAAGAAACTAAATTTAAAGAAAATTCGGAGACTTCTTTTTCGAATGTCGGTGGCACCCAAAGATTGCCGGCGCCGAAAGTAAGAATTCAGGAAGAAGTTTCCAGCGACCAGGAAGAGAACCGATCCAATGAATCTGGATCCGGCACTGCTTCGCCATTCCCGCAAGCCTTGAAGTTCCCTCCTAAAAATGACCAAATCAACTATATGGTACAAATTGGGGATTTCACACCGGAAGAAGCAATTGCAGTGGGAAAACAACTGATTGATTCAAATCCTAGCCTCCGAGGTAGGATCTTTCGTACCTCTACGGGAAAACTATTTGCTGGTTACTTTTACCGTTTGGATGATGCGAAAGAAACTTTAGAAGCGGTGAAGTCGAAACTCCCTACATTGACCGACGCCCAAGTAAAAACCATTCGATTCTGAACTATTTTTACCAACTTCCTTGACATTCGTCAATTTTCAGTTATACTCATGGCAAGAGTATTTACGGAAGTTATTATACTTACTTGGCTACAAAAAAACTAAACGAAAAAACTAAAGAGCCTAAATTCAAGGTGGGGGACTACGTTGTATACCCTATCCATGGAGTAGGTGAAGTCACAGAAGTTGCGAAAAAGCTGATTCTGGGAAAGAAAAAAGACTGTTACAGTTTGGAAATTCAAGGTTCCAAAATGAAGGTCTCTATCCCTGTGGATCGGGCAATGGATGTGGGTATCCGGTCGATCATTGATAAAAAAGAGATCAAAAAAGTTCTCACTCTCCTAAAAAAGGATGAGGTCGACACGGAAGAGGACTGGAAGGTCCGTTACCAGAACAATATGAACAAGATCAAATCTGGTTCCATTTTCGAAGTGGCTGATGTTTGCCGTAATCTTTACAGACGTGCCTATGGCAAAGAACTTTCCATTATGGAAAGAAAGCTCTATGAGAGCGCCTATAATTTAGTAAAGATGGAAATTGCACTTAGTAAAGGTGTACCCCAGGAAGAAGCAGGGAACATCGTCTCGGACGTGTTAGCTGCTTCCGTTCAGGGAATGGCTCCACCACCACCTCCAAAAGAATTGGATGATGATCTAGATTTAGAATAAACTTCCGTTTTTGCTCAACTCTTTTATAAGGATTGAGTTATGAAACACTTACTTTCAACCCTTGGGACAATTTTTGTCTCTTCGGTATCGTTTTTCTTCTTATATTCGGAATCGCAAAACCTCGTTTTGGCGGGGACACTTGCTGGAGTCATTCTTTTTTATTCCCTATTCCTCGTGTTAGGCGAAAGAAAGTTATTCCCTGAAATCAAAGCTGATCTTGTACTTTGTGGTAGTGTGGGAGCACTTCTTGGTTTGTCCATTGCGGCCTTCCCTGTTAGCCTTCTTAACGATTACGGATACAAATCCATAGCCATTTTTGTGGCAGTTCTACTTTTCCTCTCTGGAATCAAAACAGGGGTGGCTTTTGCAAAAAAACCAGGCCTTGGGATTTTTGGTGGTGGTAACTCCACTGGTGGTTCTAGTTTCCAAATCCCTGGACTTGAGACTGGCAACACTCAGATCAAAGATAAAATTCTAGATACCTCTGTTGTGATTGATGGTCGTATTTTAGATATTGCTGATACACATTTCTTAGATGGTCCACTCATTTTACCAAACTTTGTTTTAAGAGAGATTCAACTTATTTCCGATTCTTCTGATCCAATCAAACGGGCTCGCGGACGCCGTGGTCTTGAGATGTTGAACAAACTCCAAAGAAAAGGTTCTATTGAAGTAAAGATTACATATACGGATTATTCAGATACAAGAGAAGTGGATGCAAAACTTGTGAAACTAGCACGTGATACAGGTGGAGCTGTTGTAACCAACGACTTCAACTTAAACAAAGTTGCTGAGTTGCAAGGGGTTCGTGTCCTAAACTTGAACAATCTTGCCAATGCATTAAAACCTGTTGTACTTCCTGGTGAAGAATTCCAAATTTCCGTCATCAAAGAAGGAAAAGACGAAAACCAAGGAATTGGTTACTTGGAAGATGGAACCATGGTTGTGATCGAAAACGGTGGCCATTTAGTTGGAAAAGATGTAAGAGTGGTAGTCACAAGTATCATCCAAACGGCTGCCGGTAAAATGATTTTTACAAAAGTGCAAAACGGTAACAATAACTACAACAAATCGTAATTTATTTTTAGTAGTCTAACGGATATGAAACTGGCTCGTTTTTTAATTTCACGCGAAGGGTTCATATCCGTACTTTGTTATGCGATTACCGCTGTATTTTCCTTCCTTTCTTTTGCTCCAATAAACCTTCCTTTTTTTGTTTGGTTAGCTCCTTTTGGGCTTTTCTTTGTGGAAAAAAGAAATCGGGGGAAATGGAAAAAACTCATTTATCATGGTTTTGGTTTTTCCATTTTATTTTATTTCGTTTCCTTTCATTGGATTTACCATATGACCACTGTTTTTGGTGGATTTGATTGGTATTTGGCAGTTCCCATTTTTATTGGTTCTGCAATTCTATTGAATTTTAAGTTTCCTGTTTATCTTTTATTGTTTTCCTTTTTGGCTAAACGAGTGGGAAAATTTTTTCCTATCATTGCATCTGTTTCAATTTTATTTGCGGAATTTTTTACACCCCAAGTTTTTCCTTGGTATTTTGGAAACGTAGTTGCTGAAAACCAAATTTTGGCGCAAAACGCAGAGTATGCGAGTGCGTACGGTTTGTCCGCATTTTTGTTTTTTGTCTCTTATTATTTGTTTTCGCTTAGAAAACCAAAAACTTTTTTTCGCCTACTGAAAAAATTTCTTTTTAGGCACAAAACTTTCCAAAAACGTTTTTTATTTGGTGGCCTAAGCCTTGTTTTGGTTTTAGTTCTATTTTTTGGGAATGGGTATTATTTGTTTCAAAAATGGTCAAAAGTAAAACCCATCACTGAGCGGGATGTTTTGATTATTCAACCGAATGCTCCTTTGGAATTTCGGGATGGACGTAACCCTGCCGAAGAAATTCGAAATCTAATGACTCGAATTGATTCAATGGCAGAACGGGAACTGAAAGGGAACTCGGTAGATCTGGTCGTTTTGCCAGAGTCAGGTGTACCGTTCTTCACAACACATGATACAGAGGTGACTCGTTACAGCCGTATCTATTGGCATCAATTCGAATCTTTGATGGCGATTTTAAGTCTACGGCATGGGACAAATGTATTTTACAACGAGTTAGATGCAGACCTAAATAAAGAAGCTCTTCCTGGTCGTATATCCAGACGAGATGTTCGAATGTACAATTCTTCAGTTGTAATGAATCCGAATGGAGAAAGAAGAAATAGTTATCAAAAAGTTTTTTTACTGATTTTCGGTGAATACATGCCCTTTGAATGGATGTATGCTCTGTCTGGACAAACCGGACAGTTTGCACCTGGAACCAATCTTAATTTAATTCCTTATTATGAACCAAGGAAAACACCATCTTCGCAAATAAAAGAACTTCATTTTGAAGACACAATGACGATGGGTCCAGCAGGGGTTAGGGAATATTATTCCAAAGAAAAAGTGGACGAAAAACAAATCGGAAGTTTTTTGCCTTTGATTTGTTATGAAGTGATCATTTCTGAGTTTGTGAGAAAGTTTGAGGGAGATCCTGATTTTATTGTCAATGTCACAAACGACAAATGGTATGGAAATTCAGTTGAGTCTTACCAACATCATACTTTAGGTAGACTGCGTGCTATAGAATTTCGTAAATGGATTGTTAGGTCCACTAATTCTGGAACATCAGTGTTTACGGATCATCTTGGGCGGAATATCGATAATGATTTCACTCCGATTGAAACAACGGCCGTGATTCGCAAAAAAGTTCAGGTAATTCCTGGGGAAATGACTTTTTACCGGTTATACGGGAACTTACTATCTTATTTGTATATGGGAATTGTAGGACTAGTGTTTTTCTTTTATGCAAAAGGAAATACTTAAACTTCTTTTTGAATTTAGATTTTATATTGCTCTCTATATTTCGGTCGCTTCTCACATAACATTAATTATATATTCTTTTAATAACGCAGATTCGCCATATCAGAAAATTCTTTGTGGTCCGCCTTGGATTTACGCGCAAGAAGAAGAAAAAGAACTCACGTTTCAGATGAATTTTGGAAAAATCGGCGGTGAAACGGGAAATGCGGAAACTTCCGATGATCCAGGTGAGGGAGAGGAAGGAGAGGCCGGTGATGGGAATGGATTTTCAAAAGGTAAATATAACGGGAGCCAATGGGAAGAATTAGTCAAAGACTTGGAAGGCACATCATCTTTACGCAAACAATTCAAAAATGACTATGATCAAATCAATGAAAATTCTGGAGTTGCAGATTCTTATATCAAAAGATACCGTGATTACGAAGATATCATTGTTAAAGATGTTCTACCAACAGTAAAAGGAATTCGTGACCCTTTCCGTGTTGATATAGAAAACGCTGAAGATAATTTGTTTGTTCACAAAGAGCGAAACCGCATCATTGAAGAGTTTCGAAAAGGAGATGAGTCTTCTCCTCCAATTACTATGAGGATTTCTAAGGAAGGTGAGGTAGAACCAAAATCTCCACTGACAATGCCTCAGGGAGATCGAATTCGTTATTTAGACAAAACACTCAAACAAAAGAAAGAAAAACAATTAGACGAGTTTATCTCTCGGTTTATGGGTTATGATCCAGACAAGGGAGATCTTAGTTTTTTTGTTCGAGATTTGTATTATGAAAACTTACAAAGGTTAGCCTATCCGTTTAGCGGTGACCCGAGTTATTTTGCCATAGATTATTTTCAAGAAAATCTGAATAAAGAAGATTTTCTTAGACAAATGATGGCAGCTCTTTCACAAAACCTAGGAACAAATACTGGCACTGAAATTCTTTTTACCATTGAAAACATTTACGAAATTCAAAGTCGAGCTCTCGAACAATACTTCCAGGCAAAAGAATACTTAAAACTAGCAACTCCAGAACAAAAACAAACTCTGCGTTATGAAACCTTACGAAGAATGTCAGAGAAATATAAAAAACTCTTAACGGAGAAAAAACTTTTTGCTCCAAAGGATGTAGAGGAAGCCTATTCAAAAAAGAGAGTGGATATTTTGGATACATTGATTGCGAACACTCCGAAAGGATACAGATTGAAAGATGGGTATTTTGAGAAGGGAAGGGTCCTTTGGGAAGCAGGAAACAGTCGCAAAGATTCGAAACTCCAATCAGAAGCAATCAAAACTTGGAATCGAATCACAAGTTTGCCCGCAAACGGTGATTTTTTAAATGAAAAAGCCTTTGAAACAATCCAACTTTTGTTAAGAGATCTTGGCAATGTATCAGATGCCGATCGTTTGCCCCTTCAGACAAAAGCCCAAATTGATTTTATTCTTCGCACAAGGCTCAGTGAATCGATGAGTCGAAAAAAGGAAAGGGAAGATAAATTGCTCTGGCCTAAGATAAAACAAAAACAAGAAAATGGTCGGAACTAATTTTTAATAAAAACATAGGCTGGTATAGCGAGCATTAGTGGCTCTTCTGTTTCGATTCAGTTGATTGTTTGAGCAAGTGGGCAGAATTAGATTTTTAGATTTTCGAGACCGTTTTCGTGAAACTCTTGTGCCCATTTGTCGTGAAATGGCGTTTCTTTTTCGATTCTTTCTTCAATTGCCATTTGGGAGATGGCAGTCTCTCCGTAGTGACGGAGAAAATCTCTGTGTGCAAGCCTTTCTATGAGTGCTTGCCAAAACACTTCATCTTCATAATCTTCCAGAATATCAACGAGACCACTTTCTTCCTCGAATTCTCTAGTCAGATAGGGCTCTCCGTTGTTCTGATCGATTTGCACAATATTACCAAGACCTGCATGGTCTGCTTGTGCAAAAACATGGCGAACTACATCGGCAAAACGAGAATCCGTATCAGGTTCATCTTCCGAACGATCCTTGGCTTGCAAGGTGGAAATGACCCAATCTCCCATATACACAAGCTTCAGCAGGGTTTCGTATTGTTCTAGGGACAGTTCCATTTCCATTTAGGATCAGGTTCGGTCATGAGGTTGTGAAGAAAAGAGTTTTTTACAGAAAGAGGCAATCTGAGGGAGCGAAAATTCAATCTTCGAGAAGGATTTCTTTGTTACGAAGGGGTCTGTATTTATCTCGCACAATCGCAGTTATGTCATCGATGGCAATGAGGACCTCTTGGTTGGGATCATTATTTTCATAAGGCAGATAAAAGAATCCGAGAATTCGTATCGAACTCTTTTGTAGAAAAACTCTATCGTTTTGATCAAAATTTTTTGAAATCGAAACCGTAATCGATTTCCAACCTCGATAATTCAATGAAGTCAAATTTAATTGTCTAACTTCTGCATCTTGTGATTCTATGATTAGTGTTAGGTTCCCGTTGGATTGTGATGAATAAATGGGGATGGTGATTTCTTTGATGAAGGCATTCACTTCAATGGGTTTTGGAAAGTATAATGAAAAAGGAAAATTGGCATCTTTGGGAATTCGCAGTACGAGTGCTTGTTTGGAACCTGGGATGGGAGCAGTGAAATTGCTGGAAAGGGAGATTTCCGGAAGTTTGGTTCCCTTTTCCAACTTTGTTCGCAGGTTTTCCTGATTGTAATTGGACAATTCGAAATTTTCGAGAAGAATTTCCCGCCAAATCCCAGCTTCAGCCTGAATCGGAACCATTCCAAAGAAGAAAAGAAAAAGTGCAAGTTTCCTTAAGTTTATCAATGCAATCATGTTGACAATAATTCCTTAGAAGGGGGATATATATGTTTTATCTGTAAAAAGGAGACTTATACAAATGCAGGCGCACAAATATCTTTTGGCCATACTGACAATTTCTTTCGCAGGCCAAATCACAGCACAGGTTGCTGCACCAAAAGCCACTACTTCCACAAAAGACCAGGCAATTAAAAAAACAGAGTCCACTTCTACTCAAGCCAAAGACGGTGTAAATAAAGCTGAGACAACTGTAAAAGACATATTGGGTGACAAAAAAGAATCAGGGGCTTCTTCTTCTGATGCGTCTGCTCTTTTCATTACAAGTAAAACCACTTTTTCATTAGATGCAAAAGACGAATCATCCACAATCGATTTTATTGAGTGGAAACCGAAAAATGGTGAATACAGAAAATTCACGCAACCAATCCGTATTGCTGAAGAAGGTCTTACTGAAATCTATTACCGATCTGTTGATAAAGTCGGAAATGCTGAGACTCCAAAAATTCTGGTAGTTCATGTTGATAACACAGCTCCAAGAGTGAACTTAGTGCCACAAGAACAGTTTTTTGTTTTAGATGGAGTTCCTTTTGCGTCAAAGAACAATACGTATACGCTTGTAGCAGAAGACCAACAAACAGGCGTTGAAAAAATTCAATTCAGCATCAACCAAGAAGTTGCAAAATCTTATGCTGATCCAATCAAATTGGAGAACAGTGGAGCAAACGTAGTGAAATATTCCGCTACCGATAAATCAGGAAATTCCTCACCAGAATCTTCTCTTATCATTACTGTAGATGATGTAAAACCAACTGTTGAAATTGTTCCTTCTTTCCCACTCGTTGACATCAATGGAAAAAACTTCCAAAGAAAAGGAAACGTATTCTACGTAAATGCAACTGACAAAGAATCTGGTATCAAAAAAGTTTTAGTAAAAGTTGATGAAGAAGAATACAAACCTTACGTAGAAGCAATTGCGATTGAAACACAGGGTGACCATGTGATCAAAGCAATGGCAGTAGACAATGTTGGTAACCAATCGGATGTAGTGGAAGTAAAACTCACAGTTGATTTAACTCCTCCAACTTCTACAATCCAAAAATCAACAGAAGCTTCTAAGGTAGAAACACAAACTCCTGCAGCAACTACACCTGCTAAGTAATTTTACCAGAAAAAAATAGAACCGCAAGTCTGCGGAAACGAACCCCTTTCATTATGAGAGGGGTTCGCTTTTTATCCTTTTTTTTCCCAAAATTTTGTGTGAGTTGTGGACGTTCCGATTTTTTTTCGGAAATCACCGCTGTTTGCAAACCTTGCACAAAACAAAACTATTTCCCACAAAAACAAAATTGGAACCGCAGGCAGGTCAATCCACCAGCGGATCGATTTGTTTTTTATGACCAAGTCTTCTATTTGCAAATTCGTAATGATTTTGAAAGAACCCTTTTTCAGTCCTTAAAATTTGAAAACGAAAGGCAGCTTGCAGAATATTTTTGTTTGGGACATAGGTCCCTTTCTAGACAGTTTTTGGGGGATCTTCCCGATTTACTGGCCTTAGTTCCCTCGTCTCCTAAGTCGGGACCAAGACCGTATCATGCTTCCTTTGCCCTCCTCGGTAAATGGAAAAAACTTTGGAAAATCAGGGAAGATACTAGTTTGCGTAAGGTTTCGTCGGACAAACAATCTTCGTTAGGGTTCGAGAAACGTTTTTTTCATGCAAAAAAGGCATTCCAATTCACAAAAAGTGATAGAATCATGGAAGGACTTCATGTTCTAATCGTAGATGATATATTTACGACAGGTGCCACAATCAATGAAATTGCTAGGCTGTACAAACAGTCCGGCGTTAGAAAGGTTTCCTGTGTTGTTTTACTGTTAAGTGGGGGTGATTGAATCGAATGGATGTTCAAGTCAAGGATGACATAAGGATCATTAAGTTTTCTGGGGCCATCCTCAAGGTTGATTCCGATGAAATTGAAAAAGAACTTTCAAAACTCACGCAAAGCTCTGTTAAAAAAATCATTCTGGATTTAACCAAAGTTCACCATATTTGTTCGACTGCCTTAGGTATTTTTGTTGCCACCAAACGTAAGTTAAAACCCATGAATGGTGATATTAAGGTAATTGTTGTAGATGAAGATTTGATTCAACTTTTTGAAATCACAATGCTTGATAAAGTATTCGAAATTTTTCCAGATTTATCTTCTGCTATGGAAGGATTCCAACTCGACGAGGAAGATTCCCACTGACAAAAAAAACTTTAGCATTTGCTTCCGGAAGTTTACACAAATGGAAGGAAATGCAAATGTTGCTTTCGCCTTACGGGTATGAAGTTGTCCTTCCCAAGGACCTAGGGATTTCCTTTTCTCCAGAAGAAACAGAAAACTCATTCATTGGAAATTCTTTTATCAAATCAAAAGAACTTTTTCGCCTAACTGGCCTTCCATCCTTTGCCGATGATTCGGGAATTTCAGTTCCTGCACTTGGTGGCGAACCTGGAGTGTATTCAGCTAGATTCGGAGGACCAGGACTTACAGACAAAGAACGTGCACTTTACCTGTTACAAAGATTAGGTAGTAATAAGAATCGTGATGCTTATTACAGTTGCGTGGTAAGTTATGTAGATGGAACTCATGCCGTTTCTTTTGAAGGCCGAGTTGATGGACTGATTTGTACTGATTATGACGAAGAAGGTAAATATGGATTTGGATACGATCCTATTTTTTTCTACCCTCCATTCGAAAAACGGTTCTCAGAAGTTCCTGAATCGGAAAAAAATAATGTGTCCCACCGCAAAAAAGCAATGGAACTTTTTTTAAATTGGTTATCTAATCTAAAATAACAAAAGTTAGATTTTGTATCTTACAAATCCTCTCGGTATTATGAGATTATTATTTTCCATATTCACTTTTATTTTTTTAACACTTACAATTGGAAATCCCATTGAGGCGCAAGTGATCTGCTTAGGGGGAGAATGTGCGAATATCCCAGGTGAATACCAATTATTAGGGAATTTTGCAGAACCAGCCTTTGATCGAATTTATACAAATGGGTTCCTGCGTTCTATGGGAGATAACGCAGTATTACAAAATTTAAATTCTAATCAATCCGGTGGAACCAAGGTAGAACGTTATCGATTGGGATTAGGGTATACGGTGTCTCAAGGCCAAGAAAAGGCTCGAGATTTTTATTATGAAAATTCTGAACTCCGAACTCTTCCGAAAAAGGGGGTAGCCGCATCACCTTCCTTAAGTTTTACGGTGAACTTAGGAGAATGGTTGAACGGTGCTTTTGCAAAACAATGGAATTTAACAACGCATTTTTTTCCTTATGAGTTTGGCGAGGCCAATATTCCTTTTGTAAAAATTAGAAATACTGATGTTCGGGGCCGAGTTTTTAATTATGGGGCTGTATTCAGATACTTTCCTGTTGATTCCGGATTTTCGTTTGGAATTGGAATTTTTCAAACAAACCAAGATCTTTATTTGAGTTCTTATGACAGAAGACCTACTCAATTTAGAATTGATGGAGACAAACGTCGCTGGATTGGACAAAACGATTTATTTTATCAGTCGAGAATTGTTTCAGGTTCTTTAGATATAAAGTATAATTATACGATAGGTTTTTTGTCCATCATTCCTGGTATCGGTATCGTATATAATCATGGTTATACGGCGATCCAGGCCAATCGGTTTGCGGCCATTTCCACAAGGGAAAATCCAGATGACTTTGGTTCCGTTCCCAGCGCTATCGGGATCAGGCTTGCTACAAGACACAACCATAGATCTGGATTTGGGTATGGAAGTTTGGGGTTAAACTTTAGTTTGGGAAGTTTTAGTTTGGTGACGGAGTTGATGGCAGGGAAAGAGATCCAGTCGATCAACCTTTCCCTGCAAAAACAGTTCTAAGTGGAAAGAATTGCTCCACCAGTGAGCCGCTTGTAAAAATCGTTGCCTTCTCTCTCCAAAAATTCTTCGTAAGTACCTTTGAAGTCTTTGATTCCTTCAGGTGTTACTTCGATGATTCTCGTACAAAGGGATGAAATGAACTCTCTATCATGAGACACTAAAATCACCGTTCCCTCAAACAAAGATAAGGCGTAGTTTAGTGCCTCAATGGTTTCTAAATCCAAGTGGTTGGTTGGTTCGTCCAGAGCAATGACATTGTCACAAGCAAGAATCATTTTACCAATGATCATCCTTGATTTTTCTCCTCCAGAAAGAACCGTCGTGGATTTGTTTGCCATATCCCCAGAAAAAAGCATTCGTCCGAGGATGGCTCGAATTTCTTGGACTTCTGTTCCTTGTGGAGAATTGCGTAACAACCATTCAACAAGAGTGTCGGCATCAGGTTCCATCGCCTCACGGTGGTCTTGTGGAAAAAAAGAAGTTTCTACTGAATCTCCCCATTTCACCTGGCCTGAGTCTGGTTCTAATTTTTTTAATAACATTTTGAGAAGTGTTGTTTTACCAACACCGTTTGTTCCGACAATTCCGACTTTTTCCCCTTTGGTGATGGAAGTACTAAAATCTTTAATCACTGGTTTGTTGTCATAAGCTTTGGAAATATTAATGGCCTCGAAAACATCTTTTCCAAGTGTACGTTTTGCCTTAAAGCGAATGTACGGTGCTACTCTGGAAGATGGTTTTACATCCACCATTTCCGCTTTGATTTTTTCGATCATCTTTTGGCGAGAAGTGGCTTGTTTTGATTTACTTGCGTTTGCAGAAAACCTTGAAACAAACTCTTGTAAGTCGGCAATTTTTTCTTTGGCTCGTTTGCTATCACTCATGAGTTGTTCACGTGATTGTTCAGCAGCAATCATAAAGTCATCGTAGTTCCCTGGGAACATTCGAATGGTATTATAATCCAAATCGGCAATGTGAGTGGCAACGGAGTTGATGAAGTGACGGTCGTGGGAAATCACAATGACCACACCTTCGTAATTGATTAGAAGTTCTTCTAACCAATGGATGGTTTTGATATCTAAGTGGTTGGTTGGTTCATCCAGAAGGAGAACATCTGGTTTTAAAAATAAAACTTGGGCGAGAAGGACTCGGAGTTTGAAACCGCCAGTGAGAAAATTTAAAGGCCTGCTATGTGCCGAGGTAGGGATTCCTAAACCTTCCAAAAGTTCTCCGGCGACGGATTCAGCTTCGTATCCACCCATATCGGCAAACTGTTCCTCAATTTCCGAGATCCTGATCCCGTCCTCGTCTGTCATATCCTCTTTGGAGTAGATGGCGTCCCTTTCGGACATGAGATTCCAAAGTTCAGGATTTCCCCGTAGAACTGTGCCAAGAACGGTCTCGTTTTCGTATTCGTAGTGGTCCTGTTTGAGATATCCGACCTTCATGTCCTTGTCTACCACTACAGAACCGGCCGTAGGCTGCAAAATACCGGCTAAAACCTTCATAAAGGTCGATTTTCCAGAACCATTGGCTCCGATCAGACCGTAACGGCATTCCGGTTTGAATTTAATGGAGACGTTTTCGAAAAGAGGTTTTTTCCCGAAGGAGACTGTAATGCCGCTAGCTTGGATCATAGGTCAATTTTCTAAGGGAATCGGAGGTTTCAACCGACATTTCGTATGGTATGGCACGGATTCTCATCATCATTCTCCTCCTTTTCGGGAATGGGCTCATTAGCTCACAAAGTGTAAAAAATGGAATCCAGGTTTTGGAGGGTGACCTCTTAAATACCGGCCATCTCCTTCGCACAGACAAACAAGTATTTCGAGTCCAAACAGGGGTTTTGCAAGAAGAGTTGGCTTATTTGGCTGGGAAAAAGATACGGATGTTATGCGATGTGCAAGGTGAAATTTGTAATCCCATTCGATACGAAATGGAGCCGTTTGAAACAGGCAAAATTCCCGATTGGAGTTTAAAAAAAATTCCACGTTATGTAACCCAGGGTCAATTTTCTTTTAATCCCCAGTGTACTCCTGATGGAAAAATTTTGTTTTGGACGGCTCTTATTCGAGAAGGGGGAAGATCCACCCAAAAGATTTGGGCTGCCAAACGAGACCAATATGGGTTTTGGATGCAAGGAGAACAACTTCCTACTCCACTCAATAATAAATTTCCTTCTGCTGTGATTTCAGCTCTTCCTGGTGGGAACGAACTTTTTGTCTTCGGTAATTTTGGCGAAGAAGAGATGTTGGATAACCTAAAACGAGAGATGATGTATAAATCTCAAATTGCATCGCGAGAAGCACAAAATCCAAAAGAGTTTCATATTGTTCTCGCAAAGTTAGAAACAGAATATAAGGAACGAACTGATAAAATTCAAAACCGTGCCCCTTTGTACAAAACTCGTAAAACGGAATCTGGCTGGTCTATGCCTTCGCCAATAAACTTCCCAAGTTTTTACAATTGGTATAGAAAGGTAGATAATCCAAACCAACAAGTGTTTGGTGGATCTGCACTTGCTTCTAGTGGACGAACTTTGCTTTATTCGGCACAACAAAAGAAAAATCTTGGTAAGTTAGATTTATATGTCAGTTTGCAGAATGATTCTGGTATATTTGAAGAAGGGATTAATCTCGGAAATACCATAAATACAGGTGAAGAGGAGATGGCACCATTCCTTGCTCCCGATGACAAAACCTTATACTTCTCTTCATCTGGAAGAAAAGAAGGTATCTCTATTTTTATTACAAGAAGACAAAATGATTCTTGGACTTCCTGGTCAGAACCACAAGAATTATCTCCTAACCTAAGAGGTGTTAATTTTTTTAGTATTCCTGCGGTAGGAAATTGGGCTTACGTATCCAGGGAAGGAGAGCTGTATATGGCTGCCATCCCCAATCATTTCCAACCAGAACCTGTTGTTGTGATCAAAGGAAAAGTTGTAGATGAAGAAGGAAAACCTCTTTCGGCTCATGTGTTATATGAATCTTTAACTAGAAAAAAATCCATTGGCTCGACAGTGAGTGATCCTGGGACGGGTGAGTTTAGCATCATCCTACCTTATGATGAGAACTATGGGTTCTATGGAGAAAAAGAAGGGTACCTTCCTGTTTCGCAAAACCTTAATTTGGTGGGAAAAGAAAAAGAAGACAAAGAAAAAACTGTCCTCCTTGTCCTTCCCAAACTAAAAAAAGGAAATCAGATTGTGATGAACAATTTATTTTTTGCCTTCCGGTCTGCCGAACTGACCAAAGAATCCGAACCAGAACTAGACAGATTGGCAGGGATTTTACGTAAATCGGCCAATTTGAAGATCTTAATTGAAGGGCATACGGACAATGTAGGCACCAAATCGGCCAACCAAAAGTTGTCTCTGGAAAGAGCAAATTCGGTTGCTAATTATTTAAAGTCTAAACATAAAATAGAAGAAACACGGATCGCTGTTATGGGACATGGTCCCTCAGTGCCGTTAGCGGACAATCAGACCGAAGAAGGTCGTGGGACAAACCGAAGGGTAGTCTTTAAAATTTCGGAAGAGTAACCAGTGGACATTAAAAATATAAATATTCCAAAAGTCAATGTAGACACTCAAAAGATGATGGGTGCTGTCGATGGACTCGTAGACAAAATCCCATCCCAAGTCCAAGACCTACTGAAAAAAATCGCCATCTCCTTATTTGTATTTTTTCTTATCATGGCGATTTATGTGGGTTGGACCAATGGTTGGGAAAATGCAAAACCCCAAGGGATGCAACTGGCTCAAGATACAAGAAGTTTGTTTTTAATGGAGATTGAAAGGGATTACAATCGAAAACGAAAAGACGTACGTATGTCCGATCCAGAAGATTTAAAATACGAATCCAACCGCCGGATGCAATTTGATTTTATCAGTGAAAGAGAATCGAATGGATACACTCACGATACAATTCCTGAAGAACAAGATTTTTTGGGCAAAGAATACGACTTTAGAAATCGTAAAGCAGAAGATACATCTGTCCCTCCCATCTACACACCATCAGGTGATGGTTTGATTCCCGCTCCCATTGATATCCAACCGACAATTCCAAAAGAAGATACTAAGTCCGGTTCTGACTCAGATCCCGATTCAGAACTTCGTATGCAAAGAATGTTGGAACGTGTATCTGACTTAGAAAAGAAAGTGAAGGCAAAAAACGAAGAGAAAAATTTGGAAACTTTGAAATTACCCAAACCTCCAGAATCCAGCGAAGGATTTGGAAAACCAAGAAGTTTAGAACGAATTCCAAAAAATTTACGATGAAGGAATTATCTTTGCTTCGTAAGTTTCTTTTATCAACAGTTGTATTATTTTATTTTGCGTTCTTAAACGTTTCTCCTGGGTTTTATGCCCAAACAACAGAATTGTTTTTGCCATTTCCGGAAACTTGGACTAACAACTCGGAAAGTGAAAGATCAGAAAATCTGACAAAAAATCCGGAGAACAATACTTCAATTGTGAGCTCTGGTGCTCCTTCAAAATCACAATCCACGCTTTCCAATCAAAACAATCAAACAGAGTCAGTACCATCTAAGGTCGCAATTCAAGAGAACCAAACGACAGTTATAACCAATTCAAAATCTTTGGATAAAAAGAAAAAAAAGAAGGAAGTGATCGATCCTTCTCAGGCTTCTTTTCAAAAGGGAAAAGCTTATTTGGCAAGAGGTCAAAAAAAATCTGCTGAATCCGAGTTTGCTGATTCTTATGGAAAAGAAGGAGATGCTGCAAAATTTTCTCGGGTGGAAAATACAAATTTATTTGGACTTGATGGTAAGGAAAAAGATTCCTCAAGTCTTGTGGAAAAACAAGAAGACCCCGATCTCAAAATCAAAACACAATTTGAACTGGCACGTTCCTTGGATCGAATAGGAAATCCTGAATCGGAAGAAAAGGCATATAAGGAATATTTAAAACTGGTTACAGAATTTCCAAAACACCCAGAACTCACACCAAGGTCGCATTATGCGGTAGCCATTCTTCTCATTCGCAAAAAAGAATTTCGCCCAGCAGCCCACCAATTGGCGAGTATCATCAAAAATTTTAAAGAATCAGCAGAATACCTTCCGGCACATTATTACTTAGGAAAAATTTATGAGAGTAGTTGGGACGAAAGGGATTTGGAACGTTCTCTAAAATATTACCAATTGTATATGAACGGGGTGGAGGGAAAAACTCCAACACCAGGTTATGATTTTAGAAAAGAAACCCGCGAGAGACTCCGGGTCTTAGGTTCTTCGATTTAAAAATTTACTTTAAGCGATTGCAACGTTTACTTCGATTCGCCCAAACTTAGAATATAAGTTAATGGAGAGAGTTGGTTTTTTATTAAATCGAACGGAAGTATTGTTTGTTTCTTGGATGTTCGGTGTCGTAATTTCCACCGATTGGCCTGCTGATGTAAAAATATTCATCGCATTACCAGTGGTCATGTTGGCAATCTCACCGAGGATGTCTTTGTATTCGTTTTTTACATCTTCATCAGAAAGACCTGGAACCAGTTTGCGAGACACTTTGTAGGCAGCATCGAGGTTCATACTATAAACCACTTCACCGCTAAAAGATCCTACCACACCAATGATGATTGCAATTTCATGGCTGGGTGCAGGTGAATCTTTGATTCCGATTTTTCCTCGGATGAGATCCTGTTGGAGGACATCGCGAAAAACGATGGTGGCTGCTTCCAGGAACGGGTTGATGAAGTCGGCTTTAATTTGCATTTATTCTAAAGAGAGAAGGCCTTTTTTCTCTACGTTGTATTCTGCTGCTAAGGACTGGTTTATTTCAAGAAAAAAGCTAAGAAGTTGCCTTTGTTTCAAAAAATCTGCAGCTTGGTCCGCCGGTTTTTTAGCTGTGGTTTGTCCGTAAGTTAAGGCACCAAATTCTACATAAACCTGTTTGTCGTTATCTGAGAACGGTCCCACTACCGTTTTTTTGCTAAATGGATCGTTTGCGAGTGTTTCCCAAAATTTGGCAGAGTTCGCCAAACGATAGCTATTGCCTCGATTGGAAGTGACCAGTTTGAGATCAGACAATGACACATTGGATACTGTTTCTATGGGCTGGAGGGTCTCCGATGCAATGGCTTCCAATGCATTTGGCTCGGATACTTTTGCAGCAATGCGACCTTTCCAAATTTCTACTTCTTTTCTTTTGCGGTCAAATTTCATTTTGGAAAGTAAGAGGGGTTTCCTTGATTCAAAACTGACGAAATTTCCTGCAGCATCCTTAGCAAGGGACCCGTCTTTTTTTTCTTTCTCGTATTCTTTCTTTAATTCTTCGTCAGAAATATTGATTTTTGCTTCGACAGCATTCAGAAGGTTGACCTCGGAGATGGCGACTATGCGGAAAGAAATTTTTGCCCGTTTGGCTTCATCTTCTAACTCCGCTTCGTTTTCTGTTGGAGAGAACGGTTGGTCCAAAAAGTTAGGGTACAGAGCGTATCCTGTGGCAGAATCAATTCGGTAGTTCATTGGCGCGGAACGGTAGATTTGTTGGTAAATTTCTGTTAGTGAGCGAGAGTCTTCTTCCCCATACCCCGCCTGAGAAACGGATTCCTTATGTACCTCCCTTGCTTGTCTCGACATCTCACGTTTGATGCTGATTTCCGAAACTTGGAAACCGACAGCAGCGGCAATGTCATTGGCAATGTAGATTTCCTTTACAGTAGAAAATGCGCAGGAATTGAGAAGTTCTGGATTTTGTGCCGTTTCTCTACCATATTGTTGGTATCGGTAGTAACAATCACGTTTGGCAGCATTGAAGTAGTCCACGGGAATGCTACGACCTGCAATTGTCCCTGCTTTGGTAGAATTTTGGCCTGTGATGGCACCCACAAGGCTTTGTTCGGCGTCCCCAGGCAAAAAGGTGATGATAAGGGTTCCGACCAAAATGAATAAAAAGAGAGCAATGATGGCGCGATAGATTTTTTCTTTGAGGGTAGAGGGTTCTTCTTCGAACATAAAGGAAAGGTTTCCGTTTCCGAAACCCTTGTAAAGAAAAAATGTAATCAAGGGAATCGTCGTTTGGCAAGATAATATAGGTAGTATGTTGTTTGCTGCCTTTGCTATGATCCTTGTGGGTGTCCTATGTTTCTTATACGTAGCCCTTTCCCCACAAAAATCCAAACCTGCGGCTTACCCACAACGAAAACCCCAAAATCCAGGCACCTATCGAATGCCACAAAACCCTCCTGTATCTCCGCAATTGGATGAACGGATCAGAAGGGAACGTGCGATTTCCGATGACAGACATCTTACCTATTCTTTGCCTGAAGAGGCCACTCCTTCGGTCGTTCAAAAATCAGAAGTTTTACTTCCGACAGAAGATGGGAATTTGGAACAAGAACCTCCTGCTCCGAAAGAAAGTCGGTTTCAAATTGACGGAACTTTGTTTTTGGATTATTCCGGTAAACTTACGTTTGGTGAAGAATCTTCAGATATTGATGCTTTGGAAGATGGCCTAAAGAATTTTAAACGAATTGGTTCAGGAACCTTACGGGAAGAAAATGGAAAGTTTTTGTTCCATTCCGGGAATGTAACTTATACGTACACTCCAGAAGAATTAGACCAAGTGGTTCTCCACAACCAAGGGATCGTGTTTCTTTTGAAGGAAACCAAAGCGCCGAAACCAGTATTTTTCACCAAAGACATCGATACTTTTAAAGACTTTTTAAGACAAGCGGCTTTAGTTTAAATTTTGCTAACCTGCAATTACTGTTTAGAAACTTCTCTTATAATTAGCTCGATTTGTTTTTCACCAGTTCTTAGTTTGATATACTCTTCTAACTTTTTCTGATCGTTCGCTGTTGGTAGTTTTGTCCATTCAGAATCAAAAAGATTTGTATCAAGATAAATGTTTTGGTTCATATCAAACTTTTTGGTTTTAGCAAAACTAGCAGACGCTAAATTAGGATAAAAAATCTGAATTTCTTTTGAAATCATTTCCGTGTTTGTTTGTCCCAAATTCATTTGGTTGTTATATATTTCGGAAATGATTTCGAATTTCAAACGATCCATATTGGTAGCAGATAAATCTTGGTGTAAAATGAGTGTTGTGTTTTCGAGATTATAATATTTTAATTTGTTTTGTAATTCCTTTTCTTGGTCTATGTCAATTTTTGGACCGATGATCGTGAGTTCAATTTTTGGATTTTTCTGATACAAAATTTCCTTTTCTAAAACTCTTCTGTTATCGATTAAAATTTCATTCCGAATGAATTCTTCTGCTTTCCCTTTAAAATAAGATGACCTGACAATTTGGTAGGCAGTGAACACCGATGGAATCAGAAGGATAAGAGTAAATATTCCTAAGTATATTTTGACTTTCCTTTCTTTGTCTTTATACAAACCCCAACTAACCTTTGGAAACTCCATATAACGAACAAAAATAAAAGTAGTGATCGCAATGAAGATGGAGTTGATTAAATAAAGGTAAGTGGCGCCAAAAAAATAAGACCAGTTCCCCTGTGACAATCCATACCCAGCAGTGCAGAGCGGGGGCATAAGAGCTGTGGCAATAGCAACACCTGCAATCGCAGTTCCTTTTTCTTTTCTTGTGTTCGCAATGATTCCTGTGGCACCACCAAAGATAGCAATCAGAGCGTCGTAGATTGTGGGAGAGGTTCTTGCTAGAAGTTCCGACTGTGCTTCGCTAATCGGAGAAAGTGAAAAGTAAATAAAAGATGTGGCAATACTTGCAAGGGTTGCTACCGTCAATGTACGCAGGAATTTTTTTAAATTGTCAAAGTCATTTGTAGCAGCAGCAAATCCAATTCCCACAATGGGACCCATCAGGGGAGAAACTAACATCGCCCCAATGATGACAGCGGTGGAATTGACATTGAGTCCGATACTGGCTATAAAAATTGCAAAAATCAAAGTCCAAAGATTGGAACCTCTCAGTTCGGCTCCTTTTTGGATTGATTCGATTGTCCCCGTTTTGTCTAAATCATCAAAAAGATGAAATCTCGGTTCTAACCATTTGAATAAAGAAACAATCGGATTTTGGTAATTTGCCACAGTGTTTTAGACATCCGATTGTTCCTTTTTGTTTTTTGGTTTTTAAACCCCACCTACCATCACATGTTTTGTGATTAGATAATCACCCACAGATTCGATCGATAGATCTTTTCCGAATCCTGATTGTTTGAATCCACCATGCGGCGTTTCTGAAGCAAGTGGAAGATGGTCATTGACCCAAACCGTTCCGAATTCTAGTTGTTTTGCTACTCGCATAGCACGCGCTACATCCTTTGTCCAAATGGAAGAAGCAAGACCGTAACTGACATCGTTTGCGAGTTTAATTCCTTCTTCTTCTTTTTCGTATGATTGGATGGTAAGCACTGGTCCAAAAATTTCATTTTGTACTACGTCATAGTTCTGTTTGACATCTGTGATCACAGTAGGTGCAAAAAAGTATCCTTTGTCTAGGCCTTTGGGAATGGTTCCCCCAGTTAGAATTTTTGCTCCTTGTTTTTTCGTCCTGTCCATAAATCCCAAAACTCGTTCCCTGTGGATAGCAGAGATGAGTGGTCCCATTTCGGTTTTGTCGTTGAAGGGATCACCAACATTTACCGCTTTCATCGCATCGACAACGGCATCAGTGATTTTTTTCTGTAAGGATTTTGGAACAAGGATTCTTGTAGCGGCTGTACAATCTTGTCCTGAATTGCAAGTGGCACCAAACGCCGCTTTTGCGGCAAAAAGATTTACATCTACATCATCAAAAACAAGAAGTGGAGCCTTTCCTCCGAGTTCTAAGTGCACTCGTTTTAAGGAATCAGATGCGGATTTCATAATGGTTTTTCCCGTTCCCGTAGATCCGGTAAGAGAAACCATACGAACCAATGGATGGTCTACAATGGCCTGTCCCGTAGCATTCCCACCAGTCACAATATTGATGACTCCATCAGGGATTCCCGCTTTTTTTGTTAACTCAGCTAACATAAGTGTGGTGATTGGAGTTCCCGGAGCTGGTTTTAAAATGACAGTGCAACCCGCAGCAAGAGCTGGACCAAATTTCCAAACTGCCATAAGAAGAGGGTAGTTCCATGGAGCAATTTGACCCACAACACCAACGGGTTCCCGGCGTAATATGGATGTATAACCAGGTTGGTATTCGTTTGCACGACTTCCATGAACATCACGAGCTGCCGTGGCAAAAAAACGAATGTTATCAACGGCAAATGGAATGTCTCCTGCAAGACTTAAGTTTTTATAAGGTTTTCCGGCATTGAGGGATTCGGCTTTTGCAAATTCTTTTGTTTTTTCTTCCAAAAGATCGGCGAGTTTCCAAATGGCTTTGGAACGTTCGCCTGGAGTGATTCCTGACCATCTTCCATCATAAAAAGCTTTATGAGCGGCTTTGGCTGCTTTATCAACATCGGCGGCACTCGCATCGATTACCTTTGCAATTTTTTTACCAGTGGCAGGATCTTCGATGTCCATAAGTTTCCCGCCACTTGTGTTTGTCCACTTCCCATCAATCCAAAGTTTAAACTGTTTCATTTTGCTTCAAATTTCCTTTAATGATTTTGTTATGATCGAAAGCCCTTCTTTTACGATGGACTCTTCTGCTGTAATCGGAACAAGAATTCGGATTACGTTCCCATACACACCACAAGAAAGTAAAACAAGTCCATTTTCTAGTGCTTTTGCTGTTAGTTTTTTTGCTAAATCGGCCGAAGGTTTGTTAGCGTCGCCATTTTCTACGAGTTCAAATGCCACCATAGCACCTAATCCGCGTATTTCGCCAATATGAGGATAGGATTTTTTGATTTCATTCAGTTCATTTACTAATAGTTTCCCGAGTTTGATAGACTTATCTAAAATTCCTTCTTCTTCGATAAGATCCATAACGGCGATCCCTGCGGCACAAGCTACTGGATTCCCGGCATAAGTTCCACCAAGCCCACCAGGTTCTACAGCATCCATAATGGAAGTTTTTCCGATCACGGCAGAAAGAGGCATCCCTGCTGCGAGTGATTTTGCTGTAGTAATGAGATCTGGTTTGATTCCGGAATGTTCGATTGCAAATAGTTTTCCTGTTCTTGCAAAACCGGACTGCACTTCATCAGCGATAAGAAGGATTCCATGTTCATCACAAATGGCTCTCAGTTTTTTTAGGAAACTGGGAGAAGCAATATAAAATCCACCTTCACCTTGCACCGGTTCAATGGCAATTGCCGCTACACGCGATGGATCAATGTCTGCTTTGAACAAATTGTTTAGGGCTTTGATGGAGTCGTCTTCTGTGACACCATGGTATTCCATAGGAAAAGGAATGTGGTAAACATCACTGGCAAAAGGTCCAAATCCTTTTTTATAAGGCACAACTTTTCCTGTGAGGGCAAGGGCCATCATGGTTCGTCCATGGAATCCACCAAGAAAACTAATGATCCCTGGTCGCCCCGTGGCCGCTCTTGCAATTTTCACTGCGTTTTCTAAAGCCTCTGCTCCCGATGAAAAAAGGATGGTTTTGGCCCCTCCTTCAATGGGTGCCTTGGCATTTAGTTTTTCACAAAGAACTATATAAGGTTCATAAGGCATAATTTGGAAAGCCGTGTGCAATACTTGGTCCACTTGTTTGTGGATGGCAGCGACTACTTTTGGATGGCAATGACCGGTATTTTGAACTCCAATCCCACCTCCAAAGTCGATGAATCTTTTTCCTTCGATATCCCAAATTTCTGCATTTTTTGCTTTTTCAGCAAACACTGGGTAGGCGGTTGTAACACCTCTCGGAACGTTTGCGAGTCTTCTTTCCCATAAAGTTTGGTTGGTTTGTTTTTGATTGCCCGTCATGTGATTCCTCCGAGGCAGAGATATTTGGTTACTGTATAATCATCAAGTCCGTATTTAGAACCTTCGCGTCCCATTCCTGAGAATTTGACGCCACCGAAGGGAACTTGTTCCGAAGAAATTAAACCTTCGTTGATTCCCACCATTCCGTATTCCAGTTGTTCGGCGACTCTAAAAATGCGAGCCATATCTTTTGTATACAAATAGGAGGCAAGACCAAAGTCAGTGTCATTGGCCAACTTTACGGCTTCTTCTTCTGTTTGGAAGGTTTGGATACAAGAGACAGGACCAAAGGTTTCTTCTTTTGTGACCACCATGGTTGAGTTCACTGGATAGAGCACTGTGGGTTCAAAAAAATTGCCACCGAGTGTATGATCCTTTCCACCAGTTAGGATTTTTGCGCCTTTAGAAAGAGCATCTGTTATATGTGCTTTTACTTTCTCCAAAGCAGCATCGTTTATGAGTGGGCCTTGTTGTGCATTTGGTTCCATTCCATTGGCAACCACAAGTTCCTTCGCTTTCTCTGCTAATTTTTTGGCAAACACATCGGCAACGGAGGCTTGGACAAGAAAACGATTCACACAAACACAGGTTTGTCCTGTGTTTCTATATTTGGATAACATGGCTCCTTTGATGGCTTCGTCCATATCAGCATCTTCAAAAACAATAAAGGGAGCATTGCCACCTAACTCGAGTGAGAGTTTTTTTAAAGTGGCTGCTGATTTTTCCATCAGATAAATTCCAGTATTTGTGGATCCAGTAAAACTAAGTTTGCGGACATCTTTACTTTCTAAAATGGTTTTCCCAATTTTGATTGGATCACCCACTAACACGTTCCAAACGCCTTTTGGTAGTCCTGCTCGTTCCGCAAGAACAGCCATTGCCAATGCAGAGTAGGGAGTGAGTTCTGCTGGTTTTGAAACAACTGTGCAACCTGCTGCGAGGGCTGGTGCTACTTTTCTTGCAAGCATAGCCGCAGGGAAATTCCAAGGTGTGATGGTTCCCACTACACCGATTGGTTCTTTTAAAACTAGAATTCTCGTGTCTTTTCTATGAGAAGGAATGATATCGCCATAAGAACGTTTTGCTTCTTCTCCAAACCACTCGATATAAGAGGCAGCATAAGCAATCTCTCCCCTAGCTTCTGTTAGCGGTTTTCCTTGTTCTTGGGTCATGATGAGAGCCAAATCTTCTTGGTTGTCCATCATGAGTTGGAACCATTTGCGTAAAATTCCTGCTCTTTCTTTTGCTGGTCGTGATTTCCAATCAGCGAATGCAAGCTTTGCAGAACGTATTGCATTCGTTGTATCTTTTTCTTCGGAGTGAGGAATGTTTCCGATGATTTCACCGTTTGCGGGGTTATGTACTAAAATTTCTTTTTTGTTTTCTGCGGGGCACCAGACCCCACCAATGAAGTTTTCTTGTCGAAAAAGGTCTTTGTCTTTGATGTATTTCATACGAAACCTGTGCTTTCATCGAAATCCCATGGCAGAAAAATTCCTACCTTTTTTTTGAAAACCTAGGAAGTGGTTGCTTAATTTTGAATTGTTGGTATCTAATTCCTGACATAAGTAAAACCAGGAGCACATAGGTTTATGAAATTCGATTCATACAAACGAGTGATTTTTTCTGTTGCAGTTCTTGCCATCGCATTTGCGGTTGCCTGCGGCAAAAAAGAAACAAAGGTTTCCGAAATCGGACAAAGCGAAGGAGAAGTTTCCATCGTTGCTTGGCCGGGGTACATTGAACGTGGTGAAACAGACAAAGGATATGACTGGGTCACTGAATTTGAAAAAAGTTCCGGCTGTAAAGTCAATGTAAAAACTGCCGCTACATCTGATGAGATGGTAGCACTCATGAATGAAGGTGGATTTGATCTTGTCACTGCATCTGGTGATGCATCACTAAGATTGGTTGCTGGTGGAAAGGTTCAGGAAATCAATACGGACTTAATCCCTAGTTGGAAAAATGTAGACTCTCGTTTGCAAAATGCTCCTTGGCATACAGTAGAAGGTAAACATTACGGTGTTCCTTACCAATGGGGTCCCAATGTTCTTATGTACAACACGAAAGTTTTCAAAAAAGCTCCTACAAGTTGGAATGTTGTTTTTGAAGAACAAGTTTTGGCTGATGGAAAATCAAACAAGGGTCGTGTACAAGCGTTTGACGGTCCAATTTATATTGCAGATGCTGCTTTGTATTTGAAACAAGCAAAACCAGAACTCGGAATCCAAGATCCATATGAATTAGATGAAAAACAATATACTGCCGTCATCGAATTATTGAAAAAACAAAGACAACTTGTTCCGAAGTATTGGCATGATGCAATGGTCCAAGTGGATGACTTTAAAAAAGAAGGACTTGTTGCTTCTTCTACATGGCCATTCCAAGTCAACTTGCTTGTTGGTGAAAAACAACCAGTGGCATCTATTGTTCCAAAAGAAGGTGCAACAGGTTGGGCAGACAGTACCATGCTTCATAAAGATTCAAAACACGTAAACTGTGCATATAAGTGGTTAGAACATTCGCTTTCGCCAAAAGTGCAAGGTGATCTTGCTTCTTGGTTTGGATCAGTGCCTTCTGTTCCATCTGCTTGTAAAGGAAATGCTCTTCTTGGTGACACAGGTTGCGCCATCAACGGATTTAATAACTTCGAAAAGATTTCTTTTTGGAGAACTCCAAAAGAAGATTGTTCCGGTGGAAGAAAATGTGTACCTTATAAAAAATGGGCTGAAGATTATATTTCCATCATTGGAAGTAAATAAGATCCTAACATCATAAAATACTGAAGGAGAAGGAATGGACCAAGTTTACGATGTTGAATTTCAGAATGTAACAAGGAAATTCGACCAATTTATAGCGGTGGATGATGTCTCCTTCGGGATTAGAAAAGGTGAATTCTTTTCAATGTTAGGCCCTTCCGGGTCGGGAAAAACTACCTGCCTCCGTATGGTGGCAGGGTTTCAGGATACAACTTCGGGAAGGGTTCTTTTAGAAGGTGTTGATGTCACCGGCATCCCGCCTTACAAAAGAAATGTGAACACTGTTTTTCAAGACTATGCATTATTTCCTCATATGACAGTTGCCGAAAACGTAGGGTATGGATTAAAAATCAAAAATACTCCCACAAAAGAAATAGGGCAGAGAGTGGCCGAGATGCTCTCGATGGTTCGTTTGCCGGATGTGGGAAACCGCAAACCTTCGGAATTATCGGGAGGGCAAAGACAACGAATTGCACTGGCAAGAGCTCTTATCAATCGCCCAGGTGTTTTGCTTCTTGATGAACCACTGGGTGCTTTGGATCTCAAACTAAGGGAAGAGATGCAATTGGAATTGAAAGCCATCCAGAAAGAAGTGGGAATTACTTTTATCTTTGTCACACACGACCAAGAAGAAGCATTGTCTATGTCCGATCGGATAGCTGTCTTTAACAAAGGCAAGGTGGAGCAAATTGCCACACCAGAAGAATTATACGATCGTCCCAAAACAGAATTTGTTGCAAATTTTGTAGGAACTTCCAATATTCTTTCTCTAGAAGAAACCAAACGACTCACTGGTCAAACTGGAAAAGGAATGATTCGTCCAGAACGTGTTCATGTGTTTGCCAATGCAAAAGAAGACAACCATTCCACTGGATATAGAACTTTTAAGGCTATTTTAAAAAGCCAAGTGTATTCAGGCGCAACATCCAAAATGCATTTTGAAACTCCGAATGGTTCTCGTATCATCGCATCCACTCAAAACTTAAAAATTTCTGCTGACCACATTGCTATTGGTTCTGAAGTACTCGTGGGTTGGAAAGACTCCGACATGCATTTGCTTTAAGGATTTGTAAATGACAAACGCTCTCGATAAGTTTTTTACATTTCTTTTTTATCGCAAAGGCCTTGCGATATTTTTACTACTAGCCCCACTTCTGGTATGGCTCGGTGTTGTGTATTTGGGTTCCCTTTTTACACTCCTCATCCAAAGTTTTTTCTCTATCGATTCTTTTTCAGGAGTCATCAAACGAGAATTTACATTCGAATCATATTATGATCTATTTCGCCAGAGTACAAATTGGGATATCATCATTCGTACAACAACCATGGCATTCACTGTCACTGTTGTC
Source organism: Leptospira meyeri (assembly GCF_004368965.1). Taxonomy (NCBI): domain Bacteria; kingdom Pseudomonadati; phylum Spirochaetota; class Leptospiria; order Leptospirales; family Leptospiraceae; genus Leptospira; species Leptospira meyeri. Next base: position 193,037 of record NZ_SORO01000004.1, read on the forward strand.
AGTGCCATTATCGCATTCCCAATCGCTTATTATATGGCGATGTATGCAGGGCCAAAATTAAAACCCATACTTTATTTGGGAGTGATGCTTCCTCTTTGGTCAAGTTACCTTGTTAAAGTATATTCTTGGAAACTGATAATGGCAAAAGAAGGAATCCTCACTTGGTGTTTACAGGAGCTCGGGCTTTTACATCTACTCGATGTGATCCTATCAATTCCTGTGATTGGTGGGACTTCTTTGTCTTTCTCTTACATTGGTATGTTTCTTGTTTTTGTTTATATTTGGCTTCCTTATATGATCCTTCCGATCCAAGCTTCATTGGAGCGAATTCCTAAATCCTTACTCGAAGCTTCTTCGGATTTGGGTGGTGGTCCCGCTCAAACGTTTCGAAAAGTTGTGTTGCCACTGGCGTTTCCGGGAGTAGTGGCAGGTTCTATTTTTACCTTCTCGTTAACGTTAGGTGACTATATTATCCCAACAATTATCGGAAATTCAAGTTATTTTATTGGTATGGCTGTTTACACTCACCAAGGAACAGCAGGTAATATCCCTTTGGCGGCAGCTTTTTCGGTAATCCCAATTATCATTATGATGGTTTACCTAATGATTGCAAAACGATTAGGAGCTTTCGATGCCCTCTAAATGGAATTTCGGAACACTCGGATTAAGAATTGCAACCATCCTTGGTTTTCTTTTCATCCATATCCCTATCTTTATCATCATCATGTATGCTTTTTCTACTGATGAAAAAACATTCCAATTTCCATTACCAGGATTTACTCTAAAATGGTTTGGAGTGGCTTGGGAAAGAAATGATATTTGGGAAGCCATCATTTTGTCTTCACAAGTTGCTACGATTTCCACGGCGTTGGCTATTATTTTAGGAACCTTGGCTTGTCTTGCTGTCTACCGGAGCAAATTTTTTGGAAGGGAAGTCATTTCTTTTCTTGTGATTTTACCCATTGCGCTTCCTGGAATTGTTACGGGGATCTCTCTTCGTTCTGCCATGTCTCTTTTTGGGATTCCTTTTAGCACTTGGACCATTGTCATTGCACATGCAACCTTTTGTATTGTGACAGTTTATAATAATGTGCTCGCTAGACTTCGACGAAGTTCTCATTCCATGGTGGAAGCATCTATGGATTTAGGTGCTAACCCATGGCAAACATTCCGGTTTGTGATTTTGCCAAATATCGCCACTGCATTGTTAGCTGGTGGTATGTTGTCTTTTGCACTTTCATTTGATGAAGTGATTGTGACAACTTTTACTGCAGGCCAACAATCTACGGTTCCTATTTGGATGTTAACGGAGTTCATTCGTCCAAGGCAAAGACCTGTCACCAATGTTGTTGCGGTTTTTGTCATTCTTGTGACAACTCTTCCTATTCTTATTGCATATTATTTAACGAAAGAAGATGAAGGTGGAAAAAAATAATCCCATCAACAATCAAACACTATCCACAGGATAGAAAAACCTAAAGATAGAGTTTGATTTTTTGACAATTATCAATGGAATTTCACTTTCACAAATCATATAAGGTGGTAGACTTTTTACATGGAAAAATTGATTCAAAAATTGATCATCCCAATTGATGGTTCACCAAGTTCAGCACGAGCATTAGAATTTGGTTTGGCAATTGCAAAAGCAAGTAATGCAAAATGTTTCGTCGTCGAAGTGATTGAAGATTTTGGGCCACTTCCTGGATATTATGATGCGGCCCCTGCTGGAAAAGATCGAGTCAAATGGATTTCTGAACAACGATTTGAAAAGATACATCCGATTTTGGATGAAACTTCGGTGAAATGGGAACGTGTGATTTTAGAAGGTTATCCTGCTGAAGAAATATGCAAATTAGCTGAAAAAGAAAAAGCAGATTTGATCGTGATTGGAAGTCGTGGCCACGGAATCCTCGGAAGATTTATCATGGGTAGCGTTTCTGATCGTGTTGTACATTACGCACCATGTTCCGTAACCGTTGTTAGGTGAATTTGACATAAATTTGCCAATAGCTTGTTAATTTAGTTGCGCTTAATTGTATCCCATCGGAATCTACGGACTAATCCTAGAGTAGATTTCCGGTAGATACAAATGAAGGTTTTTGAAAAAGAAGAACTCCCCGCAGTTTTACCTCTCGATAAACGATATACAAGAACATATTACCAAGACGATAGTTTTGTTTCCAACATTCGTCGGGCACTTCCGCGAATGATCACAACTGTGATCATGGAAGAACACGTCTTTCCAAAACTCTCTCATGAAGAAATCGATTTTTTGCTACAATACTATGCAAAAAGGCAAGATACTAGTGGGAATTATTACCAACTCAAAACAATTCCGTATCGTATTCGTAAAGAATCTGCTGAACGAATTTTAGAAGAAGCGGGAGTGGATGAAACACAAAGAGATTTCATTAGTACATTTTATCATTTTGATACAGATTTACAGCAATACGTTTTAAACGATAAAGTTACAGAAGCAGATGAAATCAAAATTTTGCAGATGATCAAAAGGAGGGATTATTACGTTGGGAATGTAGAGAAGTCAAAGATATCTGCAATCTTCGAGCCAATTGAAGAGATTCCGAAAAAAGATACATTTTTTGCCAATCTTTATGTCCCTCCCGCTCATAAGTTTTTTTCTCCACCCAATTTGAAACATATTTCTGGAATGCAGATAGTGGAAGCTGCAAGGCAATTTGGAATTGCTTGTAACCATATGTATGGCAAGGTTCCGTTTGAAGGAGTCACCTTTTTATTGTTATACTTGAATTCCGAGTTTTTTCAATATGCGAAGATGAATATGCCTATCAAACTCCGAGCAAAAGCTTTGGAGACTAAAAATAGTAAGTCAGGGTATTGGAATTACTCGAAATTGGAAATCACTGCTTATCAAGAAAACCAAGAAATCACTCGGATTGAAATGGCAGCCAGTATTTTGCCTTTAAAAGTGTATAAACGCCTAAAAAGCACGCAGGAAGAAGTGTATGAGATTGATCCAAGATTTAGGATTCTGGATCAGTTCAAGAATAATATCTCGGTGAGAGAAAATGGGAGAAATATTGTCTCCACCATAGAAAATATCTCTAGTTCCGGGTTTATGGTGCGTTGCTCAGGAATTCATCCGGGAGATTTGGCAAATAGCGGGCAATTAGAATTTTTTATGCATTTTGATATTGTAGGTTTCGTTCATGGAACTTGTATTTTATTATGGGTCAAAGAAGACGATAATAATGAAGACACCTTTTTTGCCGGGTTTCGTTTTGAATCCATTTCTGAATTGGACCAAGCAAATGTAAAGGAAGCAATCAATCGTTATGGACGTTTGATCGAAGAAAGGGAAATCCAATGAGTGGAAAAAAAGTAGCACTAGTGACTGGCGGCACTTCTGGTCTCGGAAGAGCAATCGTTTTAGAATTTGCAAACGCTGGTTATGTGGTTGGGTTTTGCGGAAGAAGAAAACAAGAAGGTGAAGAAACTCTAGCCCTTCTTGAAAAACAAGGTGGCACCGGAATGTTTGTTCGATGTGATGTCACACAATCGGAAGCAGTTCGTAATTTTGTTGAATCAATTGTAGCCAAGTATGGATCCGTTGATGTTGCTGTAAACAATGCGGGGATTTCAGGCGTTTTAAAGGCAACAGCCGATTACCCATTAGATATTTTTGATTCTGTAATGGATGTAAATTTGAAAGGAACTTTTCTTTCGATGCAATTTGAGTTAAAACAATTTTTGGCTCAAGGAAAAGGTGGAGTTATTATTAATGTTTCTTCTGCCCTCGGTGTCAGGGGAAAAGAAAAAGCGGGTCCTTACTCCATGACAAAACACGGAATCATTGGGCTTACTAAATCTGCAGCATTGGAATACGGTTCTTTTGGAATTCGAGTGGTTGCACTTTGTCCAGGTGGAATCCAAACTGAAATGGATGATGTGTTTTATGCTAATGTTCCAAACCCGGAAGAAGTTAAAAAAGAAAGAATGAAATCTTATGCTTTGGGTAGAATGGCAACACCGGAAGAAGTTGCAAAAACTTGTGTATGGTTGGCAACGGATGGAGCTGCTTTTATCACGGGCGCTGTGATACCAGTAGATGGTGGCAAAACAGCTAGATAAGGAATTTCATTGTTTACTGTAGGAAAATATAAAGCGTTAAGGGAACTTCACTTAGGAAAAAGGAGTTCTGTGTATTCAGGGGAGTCTTCCTCTGGAGAACCTGTCGTGATCAAACTATTGAATCGCGATTATCCAGATAACCATGAAATTACACGTTTCAAAAATGAATTTGAAATTCTACGTTCTATCGATTCTCCTTATACTTTAAGACCTTTAGATTTAGAAACATACCAAAATACAGTAGCAATTGTATTCCCAAATGTTGGTTTTACGGATCTCGCAAAATTACAGTTAAGTGGAAAGTATAGCAATATAGCAACTTTCTTAAACATCTCTATCGAAGTATGTAAGGCACTGGTTGATATTCATAAGGCAAAAATTGTTCATAATGATATCAAGGCTCAAAATATCATTTATAATCCGGACAATGGAACTTTAAAAATTATAGATTTTGGTTCTGCGACCCTTTTGACACATCGAAGTTTTTACCTTCCGATGAATCAAAACTTAACAGGAACACTGGCTCATATTTCACCTGAACAAACAGGTAGAATGAATCGTACTGTTGATTATAGAACTGACTTTTATTCCTTCGGCGTCACCTTATATCAGTTAATTACGGGGGATCTTCCTTTTTTATACACTGATAGTTTGGAAATGGTGCATGCACACTTAGCGAAAACTCCGCTTTCTCCAAAAGAACGAAGTGGGGCACCAAAAATTGTTTCTGATTTAATAATGAAACTTCTGGAGAAAAATCCAGAAGATCGATATCAAACAGCAACAGGTTTACTTTCAGATCTCTCTGCGATTCAGTCCGTTCTTTTGGAGAATGGAAGAGAATCTTTGAATCAGTTCCAAATGGAACTAGCAAAAAATGATAAATCCTCTAGATTTCAAATTCCCAAAAAATTATATGGGCGAGAAACCCAACTTCATGTTTTTGAAGAAAAATTTCTCGATGCAAAAGAAGGTCGAATCGAAACCTTTTTAATTTCGGGTCGGTCGGGAATTGGAAAATCGGCCCTTATTAATGAAATCCAAAAACCAGTCACAAGAGAAAAAGCATATTTCGCATCAGGTAAATTTGATTTGTATAAAAAATCGATCCCTTACCGTGCCATCAATTTAGCCTTACAGGGATTAGTTCGACAGTTATTATCCGAAAGCGAATCTGCTGTCAAAGAATGGAAAAAGAATTTGTCTGATGCGCTTGGTGCCAATGCAAAGTTAATCATTGATGTGGTTCCTGAGTTGTCGCAGCTGTTAGGTGATAAGCCGTCTCCGCCCGAGTTGGATAGTTTAGAGACAGAAAACCGGTTTCATTTGGTGTTTCGAAAATTCCTTCGGACAATTTGTACGAAGGAACATCCGGTTGTATTGTTTTTGGATGATATACAATGGGCGGATTCTTCTAGCATTTTACTTCTAAAAGAAGTTCTGACTGATCCTGAAATTTCGTATTTTTTTATTATTCTTTCTTATCGTGATAATGAAGTGTTCCCGACGGATCCATTTTTCAGACTGCTTGAGGAACTACGTGAGATTCAAATTGCGATTACAGAAATTCGGTTAGAGCCTTTGAGAGAGCGCGATGTGGCACTATTGGTTTCCGAAACATTAATGGTTCCAGAATCGGAAATTCGTCCTATCGCAGAAGTCCTTTGGAAAAAAACTAAGGGAAATCCGTTCCATGTCAATGAGATGTTTAAGAACTTATATGAGAGGTCTTATATATACTTTGCGGATGATCATTGGTCTTGGGACAAAGACAAAATTGATTCTGTAAACATTTTTGATAATGTAATCGATCTTATCATAGATAAAATTAATCTCCAATCCGCAGAATTAATCGATGCACTTAAGTTAACTGCATGTATCGGAAACTGGTTTAGACATGATATTTATGCAACGATAGCGGATAGACCATTCCACAAAGCATCAATGGATTTGGTAACACTTGCCAACGAAGAGTTTTTGATCCTCGGTATGGAGGATGCAAATTTTACTCACGATAAAATCAGAGAAGCCATCTATAAGATTATTTCACCGGAAGAGAAGGCAAAACTACATTATAAGATCGGTAAAACTTATCTTTCGATTCTCTATAAATATAAACTTGAAGATCATTTGTTTACCATTGTAAATCAATTGAATCTGGGTGCTTCGCAAATGAAAGGAAGCGAAGAGTTGGCTGAACTACGGATCTTAAATGAAAAAGCAGGATTCAAAGCACTAAATTCTTCAGCTTACGATGCAGCTTTCACTTTCTTCGACCGAATGGTTGGGCTTATGAAGGATGAAGAGTGGAAAAGTGATTATGAAAACACTCTAAAACTTCATTTGGCTTATGCAAGATCAGCATACCTTTCTAAAAATTTTGAAGCTGCAGAAAAAAGTTTTAATTATATACTTAGCTTTGTTCGAAACGATTTAGATAAAATTTTAGTCTACGAACTTCAATCCTCAATGCTTGTCACTCAAAACAAGATGAAAGAGGTTTTAGAAACGTTGAAACAGGCTTTAAAACTTGTGGGAGTTAGATTGCCCAAAAAAGCAAATTCACTTTCTCCGCTCCCAGAGTTAATCAAATTTAAATTTAAGTTGGGTAATCGTTCCATTGAAAGTTTAGAACATCTGCCTATATCAAACGAACCAAAATACCTGGCCATCATGCGACTTCTTAACGCATGCATCGCACCATCATTTCTTGCAGAACCAGATTTATTTCCTGTGATTGTTTTGAAATTAGTCAATCACACCTTACGGTTCGGGTTGTGTGAGATTAGTGCCTTTGGGTTTTGTGCGATGGGCGTGATCCAAGGTTCTGGATTAGGGAATTATGATGATGGTTTTAAGTTTGGTCAGTTGGGTGTTCGTTTACTCGATACCTTGAGTGCAAAACCTTTCCAATGCCGAACGTTATTTATGTTCGCATGTATGATTTCACCTTGGAAAAATCATGCGAGAGATGGCCGTTCCATATTTTGGGATAGTTTTCTTGCAGGGATGGAAACAGGTGATTTACAATATTCTTCGTATTCATTAAATAATATTCATTTTCAAGGTTTGTTGTTCCGCGAAAACTTAGAAGACCTTTATAAAAGTCAACTTCGATATGATGCTTCACTTTTAAGTTTACGTCAAAATCACGCATATCAAGTGCACAGACTCAATCTCCAGTTAGTTGAGAATATGAGAGGTGAGTCACCTGATCCAATGAGTTTGGAAGGTCGATACTTTTCAGAGTCAGAAACTGTGTCAGAATGGTTGGCCACAGGAAATGCAAATGCTTTATTTGATTATTATCTTTGTAAGTTACGCATTGAATACTTTCTTGGTGATAAAGAAAAAGCTTATGAATATTCCTTAAAGTTGGATGGTTTGGAAGGAGCTATGTTTGGAATGATGTTTGTCCCTGAACATGTATTCCTTGGTGCTTTGGTTACCTTCTCGCTCATTGTTGATAACATTATTCCTTCTGGGACTACCAAATCTTCGCTCAAAAAAAGATTGGTTTTGTTCGGAAAACGAATGAAAGTTTGGGCAAAAAGTTCGCCTGAAAATTTTAGCCATAAATATGAAATTATTTCGGCCTTATTGCTGTATTTAGCCAATCAGAAAACACAAGCAGTGATTGCTTGTAAGGCGGCAATTTCTTCCGCTCGTGAATATAGTTATATCCTAGAAGAAGCCATCGCAAACGAGTTTTTGGTTCGTATGTGGAAAGAAACTGGATTTGAACAATACAGTAACTTACATTTGGTGGAAGCACATTATCGATATGGAAAATATGGTTTTTTATCTAAAGTAAAACAATTAGAATTGAGTCATATTTCTTTAAAAAAATATATTGGAAGAAACTTTAGGACCGACTCTACTGATAGTCTTGCTCTTTTTAGTACAACAAAGGATATTTTTGGGGATGTTGGTTCTTCCTTAGATATCAATACCGTCATCAAAGCCTCACAAACCATTTCAGGAGAGATTCAACTCAATCGTCTCTTAGAGAAGATGATGAAAATCCTAATTGAGAATGCAGGAGCGGAGAGAGGATACTTTATCCTTAAATCAGATTCTGGTTGGCAAGTTTTAGCAGAATCGGAAGTAGAGAAAGAGTCTGTATCAGTTTATTCTGAAACCCCGTTTGCAATTGATTTCCTTGAGCCAGTTGCCTATGTAAACCAAAACAAAATTCCTTCACAAATCATTGGTTATGTGGTGAGAACGGGGCTTGTTGTTATTTGTGGTGATGCTGCGAGAGAAGGTGATTTTAAAAATGATCCTTATGTTAAGTCTACTTTACCAAAATCTTTACTTTGTTATCCGATTTTAAGCCATGGAACAGTTGTTGGCATTGTTTATTTGGAAAATAATCTCACAACCGATGCATTCACTCCCGGTAGAGTCGAAATTCTAAAAATATTATCTTCACAAATTGCTGTTTCCATTGAAAATTCGCTTCTTTATACAAATTTGGAACAGAAAGTAGATGAAAGGACTAAAGAACTAAATTTTGCTTTAACGGAAGTTCAAGGGTTAAAAGAGCAGCAAGATGGGGATTATTTTTTAGCATCTTTACTCATTGAACCACTTACACAGAACCTTGCAAGCTCCTCAAATATGAAAATTCAGTTCCTCACAGAACAAAAGAAAAAATTTTCTTATAAACAATGGAGTTCAGAAATTGGTGGAGATTTATGTGTTTCCTCATCCATTCAACTTCAAAATAAAAAGTACATTGTTGTTTTGAATGGTGATGCGATGGGTAAATCGATGCAAGGAGCAAGTGGGGCTCTTGTTATCGGTTCGGTGTTTGAAGCGATCATTAAAAGAAATGGTCAGTCGGAAGAAGTTAGGGACATCACTCCTGAAAAATGGGTGAGTAATGCCTATATGGAACTACATAACACACTCGTAACATTTGATGGTTCGATGCTTATTTCTATGTTTCTTTGTTTGATTGATGATGAAACTGGATTCTTTTATTTTTTGAATGCGGAACATCCGAGACCTGTGATTTACCGTAATGATAAAACTTTCTTTTTGCCACATAACTATGTTTGTGCGAAGTTAGGACTTTTAGCTTCAAAAAAAGCGCTTCAGATCAATACTTTCCAATTAGAAAAAGGAGATGTCCTTTTGATTGGTTCAGATGGACGTGATGATATTTTGATTGGTTCTGAAGCTGAAATGGAAGTTAACGAAGATGATGAATTGTTTTTAAAAACAACTTTCCAAGGCCAAGGTGATCTAGAGGCAATTCGAGATGCGATCAAAAGCCATGGGGAATTGATAGATGATTTATCTTTAATTCGTGTTGAGTATACGGGAGAGGGTTCACCGATTCATGTCCCAACTAACCATCCAAAACATTTTGTTTACTTACGTGCCCTCACACTTTATAAGCAGAAAAAATGGAAAGAAGTTGAAAAAATGATTTCGAGTCATTTCGAGTTCATTTATGATGCGCCACTTTCCGTTCAGAAGATTTACCTTTACACTGAACATAGAATGTCAGCATTTCCTTTGGAATTTGCCGTGCAATACGTGCAAAAAAATCCTTCTGATAGCTTAACCCTCTTTTATATTGCAGAGGCTCTCTATGAAAACGGAGATTTTTCAGCTGCTTTTGATTATTCCGAACGGGTGCAACTCAGACGCCCTTACCACAAAGAAAACAATATTTTATTTGCTCGACTCTTGGAACTTCGGCGAAAATAAATCATCTTATGTTATCCGTCGGAAACGACATCGTTGAAAACCAGAGGATCCGAGAACTTCTCGAAAAACATGGGGATCGCTTTTTGAAGCGGGTTTTTACCGAAGAGGAAGTGGAATACTGCCACAAGCATAAAGACCCGGTCCCTTTTTTGGCGGGTCGTTTCGCCTGTAAGGAGGCCGTCATCAAGGCTCTCAGCTTAAACCCAGGTGAGGTTGCCGATATGCGCGAGATCGAACTTGCTGGCACAAATTTTGGTAAAAAAACGCTAGTCATCCATGGGAAAACTGAGAAGTTTTTCCGAGAGAAAGGATTTACTAGCAGTTCCGTATCCATCAGCCATGCTGACCATTACGCAACGGCAGTTGTCGTTTTTTATAAGGAGCCCAAATGATCGTTAGTGATAAAATGAAGGCAGTACTAGTTCATTACAACCAAGCCCTTTCGTTATACAAATCGCGAAAGTTCGCAGAAGCAAAAGAAGAGTTCAAAAAGGGACTTGCGATTCATCCTGGAGATGGCCCCTCGAAACTATACATTGAACGTTGCGATGATTATATCGCAGATCCCCCACCAGAAGATTGGGACGGGGTTTATAACATGAAAACAAAATAGGAACTATGTCAAAAAAAGAAATGCAAACAACCATCACCGAACACGGAGTCATCGCCACTATTCTAGGAAAAGAAACAGCATTTAGCGGAACTTTGGCGTTCAAAAAACCCTTACAGATTTCTGGTGATTTCACTGGTGAAATCATCTCCGATGGTTATCTGGTGATCAGTGAAGGTGCAAGAGTCAAAGCAAATATCAAAGCAGGTACAGTTGTTGTTGGTGGTACCATCATTGGAAACGTGACTGCGACCCAACGATTAGAAATGTTATCTACAGGAAAGGTCCAGGGAAACATTCGTACTGCAAAACTTCAAATTGCCGATGGGGTTGTATTTGACGGGAATTGTGAAATGCTAAGCAGCGAAGAAACTTAGTTTGTGGCAATTTCATCCTTATAGTTTACTTTTATTTCTAGCTTTCAGCTTCAATCTTGTATTGGGGCTTTTCGTTCTAAAATCCTTCCGACTAGATCTTGTTAAATATCTTTTAATTTTAGTTTTCGGTTCTATGATGTGGACCGGATTTTATGGCATCGATTTTGTATTTATCAGTCCGACCCTTCATAGATCCTTTATCGCATTTTTGTATATTGGTGTTGCTCTTGCTAATTTGGGGATGGTGCTTGTTTCATTAGAATTTACACAAAACAGGCATTTGTTGACAAAAAAGTTCTGGGTATTGCTTACAATCCAGCCGCTGTTTACGCTTGCGGTATGCGTTCTTGATCCCATTTTTAAAACTTTAACACTCGATACATATTTAGTAAATATCAACGGTCGAATTCAGTGGATACAAGAAACTAACATTGGCGGATTCATCGTTTCTTATTTCTTTTCATTTTTTTGGTCTTCTTTTGTCGCCTATCTCCTTATAAAAGGAATCTTTGTTTCCAAGTCTACGGAAAGACGTAGGTATTTTTTAATTTTGGTGTCTTACTTATTTATTTGGGTTACGGCCATTTTGCATAAGTTAGGTTTTCGTCCTCTCCCCGGTCTCAATATTACTGCGGTTATGAGTACGATGCAGGTGATTTTGATTTTTTTTGCAATTGGATATTATCGAATGTTCGACCTTGTTCCGTTGGTTCGAGGAGAAATTGTAGACGAGTTGGATGAAGCCGTAGTGATCCTCGATTTTAATAATCGTATTGTTGATTGGAATATGTCAGCAGAACATTTGTTTCAGATCTCATCCAAGAACTCTACTTTATTGTCATACAAATATTTTTTTGCATCAGCTCCAGGAATCATTTCTAAACTCGATCATCTGTCCGATAAAAAAACACTTACAAAATGGATTTGGGAAAAAGATGAAAAATGCTGGGAAGTGACCGCAAAACAGATTCGAGATGCTAATCGTAAAAAAATTGGAATGGTTCTTGTATTCCGAGATATCACCGAACAGAGAAATTTAGAAAAACAAATGGTAAATGTCAATCGTGAACTATTGATTGCCAACGGAACTAAAGATCGATTTTTATCGATCATTTCTCATGATTTACGTGGACCCCTTGCTGGGATTAAAATGTTACTCAAAGTATTGAATGAGGACATGAAAAAGAAAGAAGATGCACTTGCTGGTATGACACAATCGTTAGTGGATGCAACAGAATCTGTTTTTTCATTATTGGAAAACCTTCTGGAATGGTCTAAGTTACAACGGGGGCAGGAAGAATATCGCCCACATTATTATCGTTTGGATAACATAGTAAGGGAGTGTTTGGAGCTTTTTACTCTTAGTGCTTCGAACAAAGGCATCGTTTTGGATGTGAATGTTCCTTCTCATGCGATGGTGTTTTGTGATGATCGAATGATTATCACAGTCATTCGAAATTTAATTTCCAATGCTCTGAAGTTCAGTCATAAGAATGGTAAAGTAATCATTGAAGCAAACGATATTGGCGGGGACTGGCAGGTTTCAGTCATTGACTCGGGAGTAGGTATGTCGAAAGCAATTGTAGACAAACTATTCAAAGTTGGGGAAGTGATTAAATCAACAGGGACCCAAGGGGAAACAGGAAATGGGATAGGACTTTTACTATGTCATGAATTTGTTACTGTCAACGGAGGAACCATGTATGCAGATAGCGACGGAGTATCTGGTTCCAGGTTTGTTTTTACTATCCCCAAAAAAATGAGAGAGGAGATCATTTCATGAAAAAGACAATTGTTGTTACCGGTGCTACGGATGGAATTGGAAGGGTTTGTGCTCATACATTTTCAAAAACCCAAGAAGAATTAATTTTAGTTGGTCGTAATGCAGATAAGTTAGCGGCCCTCGTATATTCATTACAGGTGACAGGGTCAACAGTTCATTCTTATGTTGCCGATTTATCATCTGCAAAAGAAACTTTTTTGTTATCAGAAACTATTCGAAAGAATCATCCTAAGATAGATGTTCTGCTTAATAACGCTGGTGCATATTTCGACCAATACACTCCTACAAAGGAGGGAATAGAATCTACATTTGCTTTAAATCATTTGAATTATTTTATTTTATCTCTTGGTTTACTTCCTTCATTAAAAAAAGCCAACGAACCACGGATTGTCAATGTAGCTTCTCGCGCACACATGGGAGTTTCATTGGATTTCGATAATTTGTTAGGTGAAAAAGAGTATTCAGGTTGGAAACAATACCAACGATCCAAATTGATGAATATATATTTTACTTATGAACTTGCAGAACGTTTGAATCAAACTAAAATCACAGTGAACTGTCTTCATCCTGGATTTGTCAAAACTCGATTTGGTCAGAACAATGACGGATTAGCAAAATTTCTATTAACCATTGCTCAGAATATTTTTGCTATTTCGGAAGAGAAAGGTGCGGAAACTTCTATTTTTCTTTCTACTGATCCGTCTGTTTCCGGGATTTCTGGGAAGTACTTTGTTAAAAAGAAAATTCAAAAAAGTTCTGAACCATCTTATGATATTGCAGCGAGAAGAAAACTTTGGTCTTATACAGAAGACTTATTAAAACATAAGTTTAGTTTTAAATTCCCTGGTTTCTGAGTATGGGTTTCAAACACCAAAAAAATCCTATTCAAATCCCTGTTCCTGGTGGCAAAACCATTGAAGAACATTTTGGAATTCCCTCTACCGGGAATTCTGAAATTTCTGTCGCTCATATGATTGCTCCACCAGGTTGGGGAGAGCCGTTTCAAACACCTAACTTTGATGAATGGACTCTTATGGTTCGAGGTCAAAAACAAGTAGAAGTGGATGGAACGATTGTAATTTTATCTGCCGGTGAATCATTGTTCATTGAGAAAGGAACAAGGGTAAGATATTCTAATCCTTTTTCAGCCGATGCAGAATATTGGTCTGTTTGTAAACCTGCTTTTTCTTTAGATTTGGTCAATCGGGAACCTGAAGTCTAAGGTTACAATGTATGGGTATTGAGGAGAAACCAACGGCTGATTTAAGTTTCCTTAAGAAGGAAATGAAAAAAGTTCAATTTCCCAAAGGTTCGCTTGTCATCCAACAATACTCGTTAGGTGGTTCGTTTTATTTTATTGAATCGGGTAGAGTTGAGGTTTGGAAATATTTAGACGAGAGTAAACAAGAAATACTCGTGATTGGTGATCTTTCCACTGGTGATTATTTTGGTGAAATTGCTCTCATTGATTCTGCTCCTCGCACAGTAAATATAACAGCAAAAGAAAACTTGGTTCTTTATGAGCTGACGAGTGAAGATTTTCATCGTTTATTACAATCAAGTCCAGAATTGACTTTGACTCTGTTGAAATTATTAACGGCAAGAATTCGAAACGCCGAACAAAGAGAAAATCAAGTTTTGATTCAGAAGAACAAGGAACTCCGTCGTCAGAATGAAACTCTCGAAGAGATGGTAAAAGAACGGACTGCAAAGTTAACCCAAACTTTAAAAATCATTCAGGAAGACTTAGAAACTGCAAAAACCATTCAAAGGAATATTTTACCACTTGGACTTCGGTATGTGGCACATTTGGACTTTGGATCTTCATTCGAGCCAATGGCAGAAGTAGGTGGAGATATATTTGATGTCATTCGTTTAGAAAAATCAAAGATACGATTATTTTTAGCAGATGCCATTGGACATGGTGTTCAGGCAGCACTGATAACGATGGCGATCAAAGCTGAATACGATCATATCAAACGTAATGCACCAAACCCGGCAGATGTTCTATATGCTTTGAACCAAATTTTTATTGAGAGTTATGGAAAAAAAACCAATCAATTCACTGCAGTCATCGTTGATTTGAATTTAGAGGAAAACAGTTTAACCTATTCGTCTGCCGGTCACAATGAACCGTATATCGTCACAAAAGACCAATTCATTCCACTTACAGAATCGGGAGTGATGTTGGGATTGGAAAAAGACGTCGAGTATACCAATCATTCTATGTCTTTTGGATTAGGGGATCGTTTGTTTATGATTTCTGACGGGTATCTAGAGCAGGAAAATGCAGATGGAATTCTCCTGGGAGAGGCCAAATTGCTTTCCAGTTTTGAATCTGCTAAGAGTTTGGATTTAAATCTATCAGATACAATCAATTTGTTAATGGATGATTTTCATTCGTTTCGGGGCAATACCTCCATGATGGATGATGTAACGATTCTCGGTATCGGAACCAAGTGTTGAATAGGAGTTAATTTTGGGATTAATCATTGCTTATATTTTGTTTCTTTTGAATTTATTGTCGATCATACCAACTATGTATCCACTTTATATCTGGAAGTTGGTGACAACCGGGTCATTGAGGAGATTTGGTGATCGTTTGCTTTTAAAGGTAGGAGAGGCATGGATCGAAAACAACTATCGAATTTCAAGAATGTTATATGGAGTACAATTTGAAGTAATCGGCGAAGGGTATAAAAACTTAAAACAAGACGGAAGTTATATGATTATTTGTAACCACCAATCTTGGTCTGATATTTATATCATCCAGTCAGTTTTAAATCGTAAAATTCCACTGATCCGGTTTTTTATTAAGGATTCATTAAAGTATGTCCCTATTCTCGGGCATGCTTGGCTTGCATTGGATTTCCCTTTTGTCAAAAGAAGTAGTCGAGAACAATTGAAAAAAAATCCAGAACTTGCAACCAAGGATTTGGAGAATGTCAAAAAAGTTTGTGAGAAGTTTGCCGGTATGCCTTTTTCAATTTTAAATTTTCTTGAAGGGCACCGAAGAACACCAGAAAGAGTTCAAAAATTACTAAAGAAAAATCCCTACAAAAATTTACTACGTCCCCATAGTGGGGGAATTTCTGTTGTGTCCACTGCTTTAAGAAATTCGCTTGATGCTTTTATCGATTTAACGATTGTTTATCCAACAGAAAATCCAAGTTTTTTAGATTTGATGCGCGGTAAAATTCGAAAGCTAAAGGTGTTTGTGGAAGTGATCCCAGCTCCTCTTGTGCCAATAGAAGAGAATGAACAGTTTGCACCAATGTCAAAAAAAATGAAACGTTGGGTTGATGAACGTTGGGCTTTAAAAGATGATTTAATCACAAAGGAGAAACAACCAAAATGAAATACTCACTCACAAATCTACTTGTTTTCTCATTTTTTGTTTCTTGTAGAACATTTGCTCCGGTCGCTTATGAACCTCCCGCCAAACCAGAGTCAGTTGGGATATACGCGCCAAATACAGAATTACAAAAGTCCATATTACTTGCCATTGGAAAGGTAAAGGGTTTGGAATCTTTGGAAGTGGATGCAGATGGAAATATATATGGGGGAGACAAAGATGGTCGAATCATCCGAATCACTCTGAAGGGAGAAATAAAACCCATCGCCTATACAGAAGGGAGACCGCTTGGGATTCAGTTTGATAATCAAGGGAACCTTATTATCGCAGATGCTTACAGAGGTTTACTTTCTTTAGATAAATCTGGAAAAATAACAGTTCTAGTTTCGGAATACAAAGGAAAACCTTTTAAATTCACTGATGATTTAGATATAGCAAAAGATGGAAAAATCTATTTTTCTGATGCATCAATCTATGAACAAAAAGAATATCTTTATGATCTTTTAGAAGCAAGACCTTACGGGAGAGTTTTTGTTTATGATCCCAAAACCAAAGAAACGTTGTTACTTGCGGACGAATTGTACTTTGCTAATGGGATTGCTTTGTCTAAAACGGAAGACTTTCTTCTAGTAAATGAAACTTATCGATATAGAGTCACAAAACTTTGGTTAAAAGGACCAAAAAAAGGAACTAAAGAAACAGTGATCGAAAATCTGCCAGGATTTCCGGACAATATCACAAGAAATGAAAATGGTGAATTTTGGGTGGCATTGTTTACTGTAAGAAATGACCGAATGGACAATATGCACCCATCCCCAGTCGTCAAAAGAATGATTTCTTTTCTTCCAAAATTCCTTTGGCCTAAACCAGAACCTTTTGGATATGCAATGAAAATTGATGGGAATGGAAAGGTGCTGATGACTTTACAAGATCCCGGTGGTGAACACCTAAAAGAAGTCACAAGTGTTTTAGAAAAGAAACGACAGTTGTATATTGGAAGTCTCTACAACGATCGTGTTGGGATTTACGTTCTGCCTTAACCAAAATGTTAAGGCGTACAAGGGAATTCGTATTCAACTGCCCCAAGGCTCACGGCTCCATCCCCACCTGGCCTTGTTCCGTTTCCGTTAATACTATCTGCTATGAGAAGGTTTGGTGACCTTGTTATCAAACAGGATGTTGCAGATGTTGGGGTATATACTGCTATTGTTCCAAAATCGGAAACAAATTTAGGGTCTAGTTTTAAATTATTCCCAAAGTTTCCAAGAATTCCAATTGGTGAAACACAAGTCGCCGTACTTGGAATTCCTCCGCCGCAAAGTTCCGTATAACTAGTGCCGTTTTGGGAAACCAACTCGTTGCAGTGATGAAATACATTGTATTTCATGGCAGTCTGGATACCGGGTCCCGAATTGATGATACAGGCATTTCCACTTATATCGTTTGTAAGTAATAAAATATTATTTTGAATGTCAGCAGAGTTTGTAGGTGTTTTTAAAAATATAGGTGTTCCCTTGCCAGCAACTGACGTGGCTCCGCCAGAAATTGAATTATGATAGATCCTTAGCCCAGAAAAAGAGGCTACCACTTCGATCCCAAATGAATTATAACTACTTAGATCGGGGCCATTCTGAATCCAATTATTGGCAATCAGTGCGTTGGAGGGAGTATCTAGATTGATTCCCGCTGTTGTTGTCGACGTGGTTACACCAGTTGAAGTTCCAAGTCGAATGTAATTACCCGCAATTCGAGAAGTTGCCGTTGGGCTATTGAGTTTAATTCCATATAAGGTAGCAGACGACGATGAAGTTACCTTTCCACCTTCTATCGTATTGTTCTCTATGGTCGATGTCCCACCTCCAGTCACATAGATCCCTGAAGCTTGTGAATTTCCCGTAAGATTATCGGCTTTTCCAATATTAATTAGATTTCTTCGAACTACATGCCCACCTGCCGAAAGATAAATTCCGTGTGTGTTTGTCACTCCATTTCCAGAGATGATGATATTGCCTTGTGTAGGGGAACCAATTTCGATTGCAGAAGCCACTTGGATTCGCATACCGACCGATTGAATTCCCTTCCCAGCGGTGATAAGGTTTCCTGCTAACGTTCCATTGGAACCAGCGCTAGCTCCTGAAGTTACATCAAAAGCAACGCTTAAGGTAGTTGCACCAGCACTCGTATCTAAATCTTTACTTGCGATTTCATTTCCACGGATATTTGATACAGTGATTGTGGAAGTTCCTGAAAATTGGATTCCTTTAGAATTTGCAGAAATTATCGCAGAGCTTCCACCTGAAATAGAATTTGTCAGAAGAATTGGTGAAATGGGGGAAGTGGAAGCCATCGACAAACCAATCGCCGAACAGTTTGCAGTCGTACATTCTCCTCCATCAATTGTATTTAAGATCAAATATGGATTACTATTAATGGCTAAAACTCCATAGCTACCATTGATTCCATAACCTGCCGAAATGATGTTATTAATCAACCTGACGTTGTTAGTGGAATCTAAAAAAACACCAGCCATATAGGGAGCGGTGTCAGGCCCTCCCTTGATTGTGAATCCGGAAATAGTTACATTGTTTGTGACGGTTGTATCTCCAGTGATAGAAGCACAAGGTGATGTCGCTGTCGCAACTGCACAGCCGGCAGGAGTTGTATCCATTAGAATCACAGAGGAATGAGAATTTGGGTCCCAAGTTGTAAAACCAGACCCAGGCACATAACCTCCGTAAAGTGAAATTCCTGATACAAGTTGAATTGTTCCGCCAACAAACGCAGGATCGTAGGATCCACCTTCAACAAGGACAGCACAATCACCAGCAGGGCATCCTCCGAAACTATTGATTGCTAATTGAATATTCCGTTTCGGTGTGAGCGGAGTGAGTCCATCATTTGCATCGACCCCCAACGGATTGTCGGCTACATATCTTAGATTGGAAGGAATCAGATACAGTATATTCACAGTAGAGGAAAGTGGGTATCCGCCAACGCTATTACAATTTAGAGTTAAGGTCTTATGTCCACTCATCCAAGAGTCAGTAGCAGCGGGGGTAACGGTGAGTGTATCATTTGCGAAATTTGTCGTTGAGACAGTAAATTGAATCGCCAAACTTAAATTGGTATTGAGAGTGCCCGTGGAACCTGTACAGCTACCCGCATTAATTTCGTCTGAAAATTGTAACTTAATGCTTTCAAGAGGTTTGAGAACTCCTCCATTCGAAGGTCCGATACTTAGTACACTAAAACAATTTGCCGTTATGGCTATGTTTCCAGTAACTACTCCTGTTGTTGAAGAGAGAGTGCATTGGTGCCCTGCCGGTGTTGAAACAATTTGAAGGCTATAACTATTGTTTGTCACAATATTGGTTGGGAATCGGTGGAGTCCGTTTGCGGATATGGATAGATATTCAGAATTATTATTACGAATTGTCAAAGTACCTGAGGCAATCCCAACTGCCGTGACTTCAATGGGAAAGGCAATCGAGGTACAAGCGATTGTGATATTGGTAACGTTAGCTCCGGCGATGGCGCCTGCTCCGTTTGTGGTTAAACAATTTTGTACTGGATGGTTTGGTTGTGTAGTGACGGAAACATTATAAGTCGTTCCATCTAAATATGTTTGGGTAAATGCAAAAGTACCAGAAGCTACGGCAACATTGAGAGTAGAACCATCAACCGAGTTGGTTAATACGAGGCCAGTGATTCCATCCAAACCGGTAATGGTTCCCCCAATTGTGTATTTCAAAGGATCACAATTGATCATGATAGAAGTAACATTGCCAAAACCGACAACTCCCATTCCACCACTTACGGAACAAACTTGTGTGGGGAGAGTTGGTTGTGTTTTGATGGAAACGTTAAAGGTACTTCCTGTAGTGAGAGTCGTTGTAAATTCAAAATTGCCATCAGCATTGACATTGATTGTTTCGGTTCCTGAGTTAAGTCCGATCACAAGTCCTGAGCCAAGGAGGCCAGACACAGTGAAAGAAATTTTGTAAGGTCCTGTATTGACTAAACTTCTTAATTGTAAGAAATCGCTTACTGATTGCATCAGTCCCTTGGACAAACTGGGAATACATGCCTGGAATAAAAATATGGGAACAAGGACTGCGGTCCTAAAAAATTTGGCAGGCGACATCATTTCTCTATTCTATACAACAATTGAAGGGTGGAAACATTGTCATTTTGTTTCCGTCTAATTTGCTAAAAGTAGGATAAAAACTGTGGATTTTAGTTTTTCTTATTACATCGGGCTTTCTGGAATCATGGTATTTACTATATCTGGGGCACTGGCTGCTCTGGAGCATAAAGACCATCACCATGATTTATTCAGCGTATTTTTTACTGGATTCATCACTGCCATCGGTGGAGGAACTTTAAGAGACATCACTTTAGGAAATTATCCAGTTTCATGGGTAAGGGATGAGAATATCCTTTGGGCCATATTTGTTGGCTTTTTACTAGTGATCCTTTTGCCAGGGATTTTGGCAAAATTAAGAGATGAATTGTTTTTATTCGATACTTTAGGGATTGGAATTTATACAGTCCTCGGAACAAGAATTGCTTTAGACCACGGTGTTAATTTTTTTGCCTCCGCACTTCTTGGAATGATTTCTGCTATTTTCGGAGGAGTCATTCGAGACACACTGATGAATGAAGTCCCATTTATTTTTCGGAAAGAAATATACGCTACTGCTTGTTTGGTGGGATCTGTTTTGTATATCGTTTTAAATGAATGGAATTTAGATGCCAATTGGAATTTAGTAATCTCCGCAACAGTCGTTGTTGGAATCAGAGTCGTAGCTGTTCGTTATAATTTGGGTCTTCCTAAGATCAAAATATTTGATTAATTAGTACGCAAACGTAGTAAAATAACGGATTAAACACATCTTTGTTTTCGTACTTACCGCAAGAATTTTAAGGTTTCGCTATTTTATTGTTAAACGCTTGCGCTAGCAAAATATTTCCTTTCAATGGAGTTGGAATGTCGTCATTCATAATGACTTAGGGAATTCCCTTCCGATACTCCTTCACCATTTGAGGTATTATGGCAAGTCCAAAGGCTGTCACATTAGAATACAAACAAGACTTAGGTCTTCATTCGAATATTGATGATATCAATCATCCCATTGTAGAAAATGCCCCATTTCACTTTAAGTTTTTTCAAATTACAGATGAAGTAGAGAATACTTTATTTCAAGTGTTAGATCGATTTTTGTTACAACTTGATCTAATCATTGTTAGAGATTCTGTTTTAGCCGCAATGAAAGAAACCGTGACTAACGCAATTAAGGCAAATGCAAAACGTGTGTTTTTTAAAAATAGGGCAAGTAATATCGAAGATCAAAATGAATATGAAGCTGGTATTGCCGAATTTAAAAAAACATATCTAGAAAATCGAGAAATCATTGAAGACTCTCTTCAAAGAAATAATTTTGGTGTTTTCGTTTCCTTTATACATAACAAGAGTTTGATGCGTATTCGGATCATGAATAATGTACAGCTCACTCCAGCAGAATCAGCAAGAATCAAAGAAAGAATCGATAAGGCAAAAACATATAACGATTTGGCTGATGCTTTCGTGGACATGTCAAACGAACAGGAAGGTGCTGGTCTTGGATTGATTATGACACTTATGATGTTACGTAATGACGGATTGGGTGACTCAGCATTTAAATTTGAGTCAAGCGAAAACAAAACAGTTTTTATGATTGATATCCCGTCTAAAGTTTCCAAAGAAAACCAACAGTTGGAAAAAATAGACAATATAGTTTCACAAATTGATAATCTCCCTACTTTCCCGAAAGCAATTAAGGATATCCAGGAAGCCATTGATAAACCAAACTCAAGTATTGGAACGATTGCGGAGATGATTAAAAAAGACATCGCACTTTCTGCCAATATTTTAAAACTTTCGAATTCGGCTGCATTTCGTCGCGGGGGAAGAGTTGAAAGTTTAGATCGCGCAATCCAACTCATTGGACTAAAAGAACTACAAACATTGCTTTATAGTTTGGGAACAAAACAAATGTTAGAGGATAAGTTCCCTGCATTTACCGCAATTTGGGAAAAATCAAACGAATCTGCTTTTTATTGTAAAGCAATTGGGCAAAAAATGGGTATGAACAAAGCAGACCTTAGCAATTTGATTGCGGCATCGCTTTTACATGATATAGGGGAAATTTTGCTTTTATCTTTCGACAAACAACATATGTCAAAAATTAAAACCTATTCCAATTCGAGAGAAATTGCATCTACTATCAGTATGGAAGAATCTGCCATTGGTATCACACATTCAAAGTTAGGTGCAATGGTTGGCGAAAAATGGAATTTCCCAATTCTTTATACAAAAGCAATGGAATTTCACCATCGCCCTCTGCTTGCAGACGATGTTTATGCAGATATTGTATTTCCCATTTATTTGAGTGATATGATGATTTCCATCAATGCAAAAGAAGCAAAATCATCGGAGATTCCAGCTGAGATTCTCAAACTTTGTAAGTTTCAATCTAAATCTGAATTTGATTCTTTTCGGACAAAAATTAGAGAACAGTTTTTATCTTATTAAGAATCTTTAGATCATTTTAATCCATTCTTTGATTTTCTATATAGATTGTACCTGGATTGGAATTCTTGGTATCTTGGAATGGAGACCGCCTGAACATAAGATTGGTTTGGGTTTGATTTGATAAAATTTTGGTGATACAGTTCTGCCTGGTAAAATTCTTTTAGTTCTTGGTATTCAGTGACAATTGGATTTTTCCAAATTTGTTTTTTCTCTATTTCCTTTTGAATCGATTTTGCTATTTTTAATTCCAAATCTGAAGAGTAGAATAAAATCGATCGGTAAGAAGACCCTTCATCTGGTCCCTGTCGATTAAAAGTAGTGGGATCGTGTGAAAGAAAAAAGATTCTGCATAATTCCGCATAATCGATCTTAGATGGATCATAATATACAAGGACTGTTTCGGCGTGTCCTGTGGTTTCGGTGTTTACTAATTCATAATTAGGGTTTTTTGTGTGTCCACCGGCATAACCCGAGATCACTTCTGTGACACCGGGAATAGATTCAAAAATATGTTCTGAACACCAAAAACAACCTTCCGCAAAGGCTGCAATTTTTTGACCTTCTTTTGGCTGTAAAGCTAGTTTTTGGATCTCTGTTGTTTTGTCAGAAAAAAGTTGGCAATGGAGTTGAAGAAAGGCAAACAAAAAGACAAATGCCAAAATCGAAAGAGGTAGGGTCCGAAATATTTTTGTAACTGATTGCATACCATATTAGATTGCCAATCATTTAAGAATCAGAAGAAAAAGTTATGGAGGAGTGACGTCTTTTTCTTCTGGAAATGGGGTTTGGTTGGGATTTGACCTTCTGGGGATTCCGCCACTTTGGTATACGAAGATACCTTTTGACCCGGAAAAACTTGCCATTGGTTTGTAAAAATTTTGTTTGATAAAGTAACCAAAAATGGTCACGGAAAGGGAAAGAGTATAAATCCAGGTTTCAGAATGACCACCATATCCAAAAACGAAGGAACCGGAAAGTATGAGTGTCTGACTCAGTAACCAAACAGTAGTTCGGTTGATGAGGAAATGATACCAACCAATTTCTGTGATTTGGTTTCGAATGCCCTGCAATAAAATCCCTACAACTGGAATTCGAAGTAAAAAACCCAAGAGCCCAAAGACCACAATAAAGATTAGGAGTAACCAAAAGGAAGAGAACACAAGGTTCCACCAAAAAAGGAATTGGAGCGGAGCAATGAGTCCTGTCGGCCAAGAAAAGTTAGCGGAAAAAAAGGAGATGAGAATCCAAAAGAATGTGAGATAAAAACCGAACACGAGTGAATGGAAACTGAAAACCAGTGTTCCTGCAAGGAAAAATTTATTTCATTCTTATTTCGGAAAAAAAATCATTTTAAGGCCAACGATTACGGTAAAGATTCCAAAAAATCGAGACAGAGTGGTGGTATCAATTTTGGCTGCCATCCCTGCGCCAAAAATACTTCCGAGAATAAATCCTGCACTGATAAAAGCTGCAGCAAAGAGATTGGTTTCTCCTCGCGTATAATAAATATAAGCTGCAACAATTCCAATGGGGGGAACCATAGCAGCCAGAGTGGTTCCTTGTGCTAGTTTTTGATTAAAGTCAAAAAAATAAACAAGTGCCGGGACAAGGAGGATTCCGCCTCCAATTCCCACAAGCCCACCAAGAATTCCTGCACCTACACCTAACAATAAAAATAAAATTCCTAAGCTCATGATACTTTCCCACAGGCACGATTGGCAGGCACTGCTTCATGAATTTTTTTTGGTTCAGGGAGGTTCAAATTTTCCATAATTTCTTTAAACTCTTGGAGAGATTTCCCGGCGATTCTAGGATTCAATAGTTTTTCCTCACCAATGGTTGTGGAAAGAAATCCTTTGTAATCATGTCCGGGTAGAACGATTGTTTCATCTGGTAAGGAAAAAAGTTTTTTTGTGATAGAGTTGTACAATTCATCAGCACTCCCACCTTGGAAGTCGGTTCGCCCGCAACCACGAACAAAAAGTGCATCTCCAGAAAAGAGATACAATCCATTTAACAAAAGAGATATGGAACAAGGTGTATGACCGGGTGTATGAATGACTAAAAACTTGAGATTCCCAACATAAAATGAATCTCCATCTTTTAAAAATTTTGAGGCGCAAACGGCACCAGAGTTTTCTGAAGCATAAGATTCACAATTGGTTTTGTCCCTCAAATTCCCCGCAGAGGTGATATGATCTGCATGCATATGTGTTTCTACAGTAAGTGATAAACTATACCCAAGTTCCTGGATATAGTTTAGATCTCTTTCTAATCGTTCCAGTACAGGATCAACAAGAACGGATTGTTTGGATTTTTGATCGAGGATTAGGTAAGTCCAAGTCCCTGATTCTAAATCATAAAGTGGCCGGATTTCTAAATTTTCTTTTGTATTGGTTATCATATTAGAAACATCTCTCCTTTTGGTACAAATACAGTGGATTCCCAAAATTTAGGGATTGGAATGGTTTTAATACCATACCCCCTATAGTATATAGATTCTGTTGACGAAAAATTCGGCAACTAGAAATTGGGGAAAAAGGAGAAAGTATGAAATCTTTCCTAATTTTCGGAGTCATCGTTGGATTCCTTTTTGTTTTTGTAAAACGCATCCAATCCAAAGGAGAAAAAGATATGGTAAAACAATGGATTCAAGATGGGGCTGTTGTTGTTGATGTGCGAACCCAGTCAGAATTTGCGGAAGGTCATTATGCTGGTGCGATGAATATTCCTGTGGATGTTCTTCCGAACCAAATCAATCGATTAAAAGACAAAGGAGCAAAAATCATTGTTTATTGTCGATCTGGCGCAAGGAGCGAAAGAGCAAAACAAATCTTACAATCTAGTGGATATTCCTCTGTTTTAAATGCAGGTGGTCTTTCTGATATGCCATAGACTGCTATCGATTTGATTATTACGATACTGCACCGGTAGGAATTTTTGATTTATATCGGTGTAAAGTATACAAGTCAGAAAGTCTGCTTTGGTCTTCGAGTGAAAGTTCCAAAAATTCAGCTCCCATATGGTATTTATGAAAGCCAAATTCCTCTTTTCTGACTACTTTGATCTTTGCATTGATTTCTTGGTTTGTATCTGATTCACGAAGTTTGACATCGAAAGATTCGTTTAACATGATGTCATCTTCCGTATCAAAGGCGATTCCTGTCACAGAAATATTTTTAGAAATGGTTTTGAGAGTTTTATCTGGTAGGATAAAAAGAAGTTCAAGGTTGGCATCAAAACGCAAACTACTTCTTTTTTCATTGGAATAAGCCACAATTTGATTTTTGCCGGAATATTTGGCAGTATACAGGGCCCGGTCTGCTAAGTCATACATCTCTTCGCAAGTTTTGACTTTTTCAGGATAAGATACAATCCCTCCACTGAGTGTCACAGACTTCCCGCTTAATTGGATGGTGCGGCAAGCTTCCAAAAGTTTTTCTGATGCAATGAGTGCTTGTTCTTCATTTGTTTGTGGAAAAATCACAGCAAACTCTTCCCCACCAATGCGACAAGCTGTGTCTTCCATTCGTAAACAAGATGTGATCTGTTTTGCAACCTTTGCTAAAATCTCATCACCTGTGGTATGACCATAGGTATCATTGATTTTTTTGAAATCATCAATGTCAATGATGAGAAGTGTAAGGTTTTGGTTGTATCTAGTTGATTGTTTGAATTCGCGAATGAGTGAGGTTTCGAAATGCCTACGATTGTATAATCTCGTTAGCTCATCAACTAATATCAGTTTTTCGGTATCAGCAAAGAGTTTCATCTCTATCGTTTTAGGATTTTTGATTTTTGGATTGATGTTGGTAAAATAATCAAATAAAGCAACGCGAAAACCCACTTGGCGGCCCATACATTGATTGAGTTTTGTCTGGTTTTGGATGATTTCTGACCAAATGGATTCAGACTCATTTTCCGGAATTTCCAGTGATGTCAGAACTTTTAAAATCGCAGAATAAATTTGTGAATCTTCTAAATGATACGCAGTAAGGTCTTTGATTTTTTGGAATAGAAACTCTTCATGATTTGGATTTTCTTCCAAAATGGCCATGATGGTATCTTCGATTCTTTGACCGGGGCGGTTCGTTGCATTGGGTTTTAACATAGCACGCTAAAGGTTATCAATTTATTTCCTACGATTACCCAAAGTTTTAGAAAAGGCACCTGTTGTAAAGACAGGTTTTATCTCTAAAACTTTGTTCAGAATAGAGGGAAATCCCTTAGTTTGAAGTTAGCTGTTTGGACTGGGTATGGATGGCATTGATCTCCTCATAAAGGAGTTGGACCGAATCTGCAAGTTTTTGCGTGGTTTCGTCGATGACAGTCACCGCATGATTGATTTCTTTACTGCCAGACATCTGTTCTTGTGCAATCACACCAATTTGTTCCGATAAGACATGTAATTCAGAAAAAGTAAGTCTCAGTTGTGAATTTAAGTTTTCTTGTTCCGTGACATGACCTTCTAAACTTAAAATTTCGCTTTCGATTCGAAGTAATTCTTGGTTCTGGCTCTCGACCTGGGTTTTTACTTCTTTTGAATATCTTGTTCCTTCACTGATTTTGATGCCTGCATCTTTTACAATTTTAGCAATGGTACCTGCATTGGATTGAGAACGTTCCGCAAGTTTAGCAACTTCTTGTGCTACGACTGCAAATCCACGTCCATGTTCTCCCGCCCTTGCTGCTTCAATAGATGCATTTAACGCTAGCAAGTTGGTTTGGTCGGCAATTTCTGACATCATTTGGTTGATTTCTTCTACTTTGGAAAATGCTTGGTTTAGTTCTGAGTAGATGCTATTGAGTTCTTCAGAGGAAATTTTTACTTTTTTGCTAAAATCAGCAGAGAGGCTTACATCCTTTGCGATTTGTGTGGTTTTGGTTTTTACATTTTCACTAATATTTTGAAGAGATAAAAAGTTTTGATCTACAATTTTGACACGAGCCACTTGGTCTTCCACCAAGTTTGCAGAACTAATTGCCGACGAAGAAAGTTCTTCTACAGAAGCAGAGATTTCCTCCACAGATGCTGCTTGGTTTTGGGACTGGTTGTGTAGTTCGTCTGACATGGATTGTAGTGTATCGACAGAAGCGGCCAAAGTATTGGCTGATTGTTCCAATTGGATGGATTTGTTTGAAATAAAGTTTTGTTTTTCTAAAGTTTCTTTGAGTTTTGTTTTGAGGTCGGATTGCATCTCACGGATCAGTGCCACCACGAACCGCAAACTAAAAATAACTCCAAAGAAAAAAATAACTTTTTGCACCTCTGTGGCAACGATGATATGGTTGGCTCTTAACATATCAGGACTAGGTTTGCCGACAAGGGCCGCACCTAGTTTTGCCGATAAATAAATACCACCTAAGTAAAGACAAGTGGAAATGATTCCAACAACCATCACAAGTTTAGATTCGAAAAGAAAACTGGAATATATCGCAATGAACACAAAGATAATGTAAAAGATACCAGCATTGATTGTATTACTTGCATCACCTTTTGTATAATTATTATAAATGTCCAAATAAAAGAAACTAACCAAAATGAGTAGATCGATGAAGATAATGGTGAAAGCCCAAGGTTTTTTAATTTCTTTATCTTTCCTTAAATAATGTCCTGGAATGATTCCATTCAGTAAAAAGATAAGAGAACCAATAAAATTTGGTATAAAACTTTTGGTGGCAACGTTGGCAGCAACTCCCAAAAGAAACACCGCACTCAATCCGTACTTTGTGTACACAATGAGTGAAACCCCTTTTCGAAAGAGAGTCCTTTCAAATAGGCTGATTTCGTTTGTTTCTGCGGACATTCCCTAGTCTCCTTACTGAATGTTCGAGGTGGCGATTCCCGTAGAAATCACCACACATCCAGTTCTACTGTAACAAGATTTATACTCTCTTTGACGATAAAAAATCTATATTTTCATTCTGATTCAAAAACTTGCAGTCACGAATATTTTGAACGATCTTTCTCTGTTTGCTTAGAAAGAGATTAAGTATCAATTAATGATGTGAAGATTATCTTTTCCCAATCAGAATTTCTTCTAAGGCCATGGCTTCTAGAATTTTTCCTCCACGTTCATTCAAATGAATGGCATCGGTTAAATAATAATATCCATTAGAATCACCTAAATCATCCCAACTAGCAGTCGTGGAATAGTATTTCAAAATTGTCCAATACATCCCCCAAGTGCTTTGGCGATAAGGTTTCCGAAGACTCTGATTGGATTCCTCCAGTCCTTTGGCTAAAGTTTCATGAAGAGGTTTGTAAATTGCTTTTTCTTTGGTCACCACTTCCTTTGTGAGTTCAGCGAATCGTTTTGATCTTTGGAATGGAATGGAGTTTGGGTCCTCTCCCAAAACGGGCGGGGAAAAAACAATGAGTTTGGCCTTAGTTTCTTTTCGGATTGTTTGAATGATTTTTGTTAGGTTGCGAACAAAACTTTCTTCTGTTACTGGATCTTTTAATTTCCAAAGATTAGCATAACGATTGTATTCCTCTTCCGAAAGTGTGGCTTTTAAATCGTTGGTTCCAATCAGAAGGAAAACAAAATCTGGATTGAGCTGTTTTAAATTATCAAGTTGTTCGAGAATTTGTACCGTCAAACGACTATTAATTCCTTCGTTGATGACTTGGTAATCCACTAAAGAAGGATGTTTTGCAATAGAAGCAACATAATCATAACTGACTCGACCATGAGTGATGCTATCTCCTAGAAAAACAATATTTGAACTTTTGTTTGGTTTCGTTTCAAGTGCCGCCTTGAGATTGTTTGTCGGCACTTTTGTGGCTTGAAAAATGACACAGGATTCAAAGACAAAAAACAAAAGGATCCAAAGTTTTTTTAGGTGTTTCATGACTTTCAATCGTAATCAAACAAAGAAAACGAAAAAAAGCAAAATTCGAAAAACGAACTAAAAAAAGACACCAAAACTACTTTAAAGTTCGTAAAAATCTTTCTAACCAAGGCCTTAGGTTTTGGAATTCCGGTTTTTCATGTTTTAATAACAATCGAAAGTACAAGGATCCATAGAGAATGTCCATACAAACATCAATTTCCTCGTCTGACAAAACTTGAATCTGTTTGGATGTAATGGCAAATCGAAAGAATTGTTTTGCTGCCTCTCTTCTAGGGAGTAAATAATTTTCTAAAATCGATTCCGAAAGTTCGCTGTCTTGTTGTCCAGCACCAATGAGTGTGGAGATCACTCTTCCAAATTTGCCAGAAAATACACCGGAGAGAGCTTCCATTTGTTCTAAGAGGGCTTTCTCAAAAGGAACTTCTTTTGGGAATTCCAAATAGGGTGAAATCATGTGAGTAACTGTGCTCATTGCTAAATTTGCTTTGTTTGGCCATCGTCGGTAGATGGTGGTTTTGGCGACTCCGGTTTCTTGGACAATATCATCTATGGAAAAACCATGATACCCTTTCTTTGCTAACATTTCATATGTTGTTTTTAAGACCAAGGGTTCTAGGTCTTCCGATCTGGGGCGACCCGCAGTTTTCGGAGTCATTTTCTTTTTTAAAGCCATAAACAAATTTTTTTTAAAAAGTATTGACTGTCAACTACATTCCGATACCGATGGTATCGAATAACGATACTATAGGTATCGGAATTCGAGGAGATTAAAATGAAACCAGTTTTGGTATTAGCTACTTTACTATTGGGAAGCGTTGGCTTGTTTGCAAAATCTGCATCACCATCCGGAGAAAAGGTATTAGAAACCTTTTTTAGTGAATTTGGAAAAGGAAATGCGGCAGGTGTATTGAATTGTTTTCACCCACAAACCATCATTACGGCCGTACGTAATGAAAATCGTGGAGAGAATCAATTGTATGGAACTTACAATGGCATTGCCGGTGCAGAGGAATTTTTAAAGAATATGGGTTCCCAGTTGGATACAAAACGTTTCCAAGTGGATCACATTGTTGGTAAAAAAGATTGGGTGTTTGCAAGTGGAAGTTTTTTACATACCATCAAACAAACAGGCAAACCTTTTGAGAGTGAATGGGCGTTGAAGGTGCAAATCAAAGATGGAAAAATTCTTTCTTACCACTTTTATGAAGATAGTGCTTCTTTTGTGGTGGCTTCTAAAAAATAAAAAAATAGTTCCTTAAAACTAAAGTTTAATGCTAACCAACTTTGGGAACAAAAAATCCATCAACGAATTGGGAAATAGATATCCGTAATGCGTTTATCGTCCAGTTTTTCTAGTGGATTCAAATAACATTCCCAAGGTGGTTGGTTTTTTAATTGATAAGATGTTGTTTTAATGTAATCATTCAATATCCATTGATAGATTTTTGGTAAATTATGGTAACTTCCTTGGTACCGAATTTGTAAATACTTCCCTCCAGGTATGGTTTGAGATCCAAATCCATCTGGAATTTGCTTTTGGAAAGATCCTACAGTAATTCCTAAATCGAATCGTATTTTCCCTTTGGGAGAAATTTCAGGATCATCTTGGCTAATGCCAATCCATTTGTGGTTAGAATGATAAGAACTCCATTTTTGAATTAACGATTGTAAAGAGAGAACCTCCTTACTCCCCACTAGTGGTCCTGGAAGTTCTTCATAACTCCCAATATGGCGCACATAAATAATCGAAAAAGAAGATATAGTTTTAATTTGAAAACCAAATTTTGAAATACCATCTGGAATCATTAGGTGGTAGTTTTTCTTTATCGTTTTTTTATTTTGGAATTGTTTTCGGAACTCGGAGGGTGTGGAACCAATCACACGTTTGAAAGCTTTTGAAAAAGCCTCGTGAGATAAAAAACCAGACTCTATCGCTATTTCTAAAATTGGGAAGTTTGTAATTTTTAATTCGTAGGCTGCCTTTTCTAAACGTAACCTGCGGATGTATTCTTTGACGTTTTCTCCTTGGATAGATTTAAATAACCTATGGAAATGCCATTCACTGTAACCTGTAAAAAATGCAATTTGGTTTAAACCAATGCCCTCATCCAATTGTTTTTCCATTTTGTTCCAAACAGGATAGAGGTTGGGTGGTTTTGGCATGGGAGGAACCTTTTTTCTTTCCAGAAGAAAAGTAAAAAAGGTTCCTTCGTTTGTCTTTCTTAATTTTAGTTCGTATTTCTTTCTTGAACAATATCAATCCCAATTCCATTAGGATCGACTAGGGTAAAATGGACATCTCCCCATTCCTCGGTAGTGAGAGTTAGGTCGATGGGTGCATTGTTCTGTTTCATTCTTTCGAATTCTTTTGTTACGTCCTTTGATTCAAAAATAAACCAAATCCCCTTTCCTTGGTAAGAACTTTGGAAATATTGTTTTCTCACCTGCGATTGGTTAGGTTTCATGATTGCCAATTCTACCTCTGGTCGATTTGCCAAACAAAGTAATACAAACCACTCCGATTCAAATTTTGTTTTTAAGCCTAACCATTTTTCATAAAATACTCTTGTTTCTTCTAATTTTTCAGTGATGATTCCCGTTTGGATTTGTTGGAATTCCATATTCTCTCCTTAAGATTATTTTATTTTACTTGAACTGGACATCCATACTGGATCGTTTTTGCGATTTTGAAAAACATTAGTAAAAAATAATAAACAAAAGGTAGGGTAGTTTGATATGCTAAAAATTGGTCCCAAAAGCCATTGTCACAGTATTGTATTCTTTTTCATGAAAGGATAGAAAAATTGATTCTTTTTTTTCTTCTTTGCAAGAAAAAAATTGACCATTCTTTGTTTTAACGGCCGTTTGTTTGGATGAACCAGAACTCTACCCAATTCCCAATACAAATTTTCCTTTCGTTTTTTATGTTTTTATTTTTCGGATGTATTGGAGATTTGTATTATGATACCCGAGATGGTTTGGATGATAGTAAGGTTTCTAGGCATGAGGCCGTAAAAAAATTTAATAGTGCCGTGTTATTGAAACGTTCACTTTGCCCAGGTTCAATCGATTCAACATTGCTCAGTGCCTCTTACTATACAACCAGTTTAAAATCAGGATGTAATGGTTTCTCAACGACAAAAGAATCGCAAGCCACTCTTCGAAGTTGTGGATCTGTATACAGTTACGTTGAAAAAAAAGATTTAACTGTCTGTTTAAGTGAAGTTTTATTTTTTCCGTGCGAATCAATTGTAAAAGCCTCTGGCACAATCGCACCGAACTTTCCTGTTTGTCGTGGTTTGTTTGGCCCAGGTCCAGCTGGAAGTGTCTATATGTAATTTCTTGGTATTCAGAATTCGGTTTCCAATCATTTACTTATATTTTTTTGGGCGCATTGCTTTCGCAACCGGGCTCTACGCTCCAATCTTTGCTTTGCAAAGGATTTCCGCTGCGATCCCTTGCGCTTTCTGGCATTGTATTTTTCCTTCATTTGAAAATGAAAAGGATAGGGGTGTATCAACTACCAACAAATTTATATATTGTTAGAACCATTTTAATGAATATTTCATTTTAAACGGAATCTCTTCTCTCTTGACTGCATTTTTAAATCATCTATCATAAAGGATCTACAGATATAAGAAAAAAAGGTGAAAACAAGATGTGCCCATTTATACACAAACAATTAAAAACATTTTTGTTCTGTTGGGGAATAAGCCTTATTTTTTTCTTTGGATGTAATTCTGTTCAAAATTCCTTTTTCCTCAGAGTCGATAAAGAGTTTTCTACCCAGCCACTCGAAAGAGAGACAGTCCTTAATGAAGCAGACATTCGGCACATGCCATCCCCTGTACGAAAATATTTAAAATACACTGGCGTCATTGGTAAAAATAAAGTTCAAAATGTACGAATTGTTTTTGATGAATTGATGTATAAAAATCCGAAAGCGAAGCCTATGGTTTCTTCGTCTGAGCAATATAACTTTTTTAAGCGTCCTGCACGTCATTTCTATATGAAGGCAAGTATGATGGGAATTCCATTTCGTGTCCTACATTCCTATTCGGAGGAAAGGGCAACAATGTTAGTTCGTGTGGCTTCCCTTTTTAATGCCGTTGATTTAGATAATGACGAACTGTCAATGGCGGAAACTGTTACTGTGTTAAATGATCTTTGTTTATTCGCACCCGCAGCACTCATTGATAAAAGGATCTCTTGGGAAGCAAATGGTCCCTTATCTGCAAAAGTTTTTTTTAAGAATGGGAAGTATCGGGTATCCGCTCTTCTTTTTTTTAATGAAATAGGCGAGTTGGTAGAGTTTGTATCGGATGATCGGTCTGCATTACAAGATGATGGTAGCTTAAGAAAAGCACGCTGGTCCACACCGATAAAAGATTACAAAGAATGGAACGGAGTGAAGGTGCCAACTTACGGGGAAGCCATCTGGAAGTATCCAGAGGGGGACTTTACTTACGGAAAGTTCTTTTTAACTAACATTGAATACAACCTACAGGGTTACAAAAAAATAAACTTGGTTTTTATCTTTTCCAATAGTTAAAATTGAAAATTCTTTAGGTGGAGTTTTATGTAAGATCTTTTCAAAATATTTTAACAAATTTTCATTTTGAAAACAAATTACTTTTTCTCCATAAGTCCCTGTCCAAATCCATCGGTAGTTTCGATTAGCGGCGATTTGAATGTTTTTAGTTCTGGGTGTAGATTCCTAAACACAATACATGAAAATAAAAAACTGAAATGATGAAGAAGGAAAATCAAAACATCCATACTTAAATTGGATATAAAATTCATTTGTTTTTCTTTAAGTCATTGATATGCACATTTAGAATAAAATTGAGAGGTAAAACAATAACAACTAAATACCTTACCTTAAAATAAGGCTGCCATCTGTTGAAGCTAGTCAAACATTGAGAAGGTAGATGGTAACAATTAGTAGGTGGAGTAATAAATTTAAATTTGTTGTAATGTATGTTCTTTGGACACTAAAAATTAACTCTGAATGCCATTGGAAATTTATTCATTCTAGGCGCATTTTATTGAAAATGGTTTTTTTCCCTTTGTATCATTGAAAAATCCTTATTCTGCTTCGTTTTATGGCAATAAATTTTTACCAAAACAAACTATCTGACTTTTTCTGTGAAATTTTTCTAGCAGCATTGACGAGTCCTACGTGGCTATAGGTCTGAGGAAAATTTCCCCATTGATTTCCCGACATAGATTCAATGTCTTCGCTAAAGAGACCAACGTGATTTGCGTGTTCACATACAAAATCAAAAAGTTGTGCGGATTCCTCTATTCGTTCCATACATGCGAGAGCTTCTATATACCAAAATGTACAGACTAAAAATGTTGTTTCTGGTTTACCAAAATCATCTCGGTGAAGGTATCTATACATAAAACCATTTTCCGTTTTTAATGTATTTTCGATTGCCTTGATATGGGATTTTGCCTTTTCCGATTTTGGATCTAAATAACCTAAGGTGATTAATTGTAATAAACTAGCATCTAACTCTTTTTTCCCTTGAGCTTGCGTGTAACAGCCGAGTTTTTCATCGTAACATTTTTCTATATTTGTTTCTGCTTTTTTCATTAAAAGGTCAGATTGTTCGATTAAATCCTGTCGGTCTAATTTTAAGGCAATTTCTTTGGCTGCCTTTGCTCCGATCCAATGAAATAAATACGTATAACAATGTTTTTGTGAAAAGTTTCGAAATTCCCAGAGTCCTGCATCAGGTTCTTCCATAGTCAATTCAATTTGTTCTAAAATATTTTTAACTAATCCTAAGTTATGAAATCTGTTTTTTTCAGGAATACGTTCATCCAGATATAATGGTAGGAGCGACAATAAAATTTGTCCATACGCATCATTTTGTTTATGTGTATAAGCGGAATTCCCAATTCTTACTGGTTTATTACCCAAATAACCTTCCAATTGTAAAATTTGTTC
The DNA here is from genome assembly GCF_004368965.1 of Leptospira meyeri. NCBI lineage: Bacteria > Pseudomonadati > Spirochaetota > Leptospiria > Leptospirales > Leptospiraceae > Leptospira > Leptospira meyeri. The sequence goes on from NZ_SORO01000004.1 coordinate 228,387, forward strand.
TTCTAAAAGATTTTCTCCAAAAATACTATAGAGTGGTTGGTATCGTCCGTCTTCCGTTGGAGTTAAATTGCTTATATATTGAGAATACATTTCCAATTCTTCAAACTGACCTAAGTTAGTGAGAGCCAATAATGTATAAAAACCATCACGTAACCAGCAGAAACGATAATCCCAATTGCGGCCCGCCATAGGTGCTTCTGGTAAACTAGTTGTAGATGCAGCAATGATCGCTCCTGTCTCTTGGAATTGATGCAGTTTTAGACAAAGTGCAGAACGAATTTGTTGTTTTTGTGCAAAATGGGGAATGGTGCAGTGCTTTACCCAATTTTGCCAATAGTATTTTGTTTTTTTGAATTCTGATTCAATAAAATCGCCTAATAATAGATCGACTGGTATTGTTTCGAATAATGCAAGGTAGATGTTTTGATTTAATAAAAAATAATTTTCTTTCAGAATTTGATTGAGAGATACATTGGAAGTGAAGTGGACTCTGAAATCGTTTGTTTGGTATAGGATTTCCGCAGAATTGATACTTGGTTTTAAATGTTCTTTTCCATACTGGTAAGTCAGGTTTAATTGTATCTTTATCTTTACATCACCGAACAATGGGATGATTTTCCTATATAAATTTCTTTTGTTCTGAAGGGTTCCATCTTGATAGTATCTAGGTGCAAAATCAAGCACAGCAAACGATCCAGTTTCTGTGATAATTTCGGTTCTTAAAATATTGGTATTTTCTAAATATACTTGAGAGGTTGAAATGATTTTGGTATTGGGGATGATTGAAAAATGACCGCAATTTTGGTCTAACAATGAGCCAAAAATGGGAGAACTATCAAAGTTCGGCCAGCAGAGCCAGACAATTTCTGCGTTTGTATTGATATGAGCAATATAACTTCCGTTACCGATAATTCCAAAATCATATTTATGTTTTTTCATTTGAATTTCCTGATATGTGGAAAATTAAATTTTGAATCCAGGTTTGAACCTCAGTAGGGTGATTAAACCTATATTTTGCGCTGGTTTCCGATTTTCCAACTTTGACAGAAATCGCATCATCAGGTAGTTCGCGGAACATATCTTCGTCTGTTGTATCATCTCCAAAAACAAAGACGTTTAACTCCGTATTTGGAAGGATTTGTTTGGCGGCTTTACCTTTTCCGGTTCCGTATTCACGAACTTCAATAATTTTGTTACCTCTTTGAACAAAAAAACCAGTATTAGAAGAGATTTGAGATAACTCATCTAACATTTCTCTTGCGGCATTTAGACCAATATCGGGATCAGCGTTTCGAAAATGCCAAACTATGGAGAATTCCTTTTCTTCTGTGAAAGATCCAGGAACTCTTTTCGTGAATTCGTCTAAATGGTTTTTGATTTGCCCTTTCCAATCTAAATTTGATGTGAAAAGTGAATTCCACTTTGCTCCGTAGGGAGCCCTATGCCAAGCTCCATGTTCGGCCACTAAGTGAATTGGTAAGTTTTGAAATTGAGTTTCTAAGAATTTTCTATCTCTACCGCTGATGATGGCAAGTGAGACAGTGGGAATCATTGTTAATGTTTGGAGAGATAGTATTAATTCTTTATTCGGAACTGCTAAGTGTGGGAGTGATTCAAAAGGAACCAGAGTCCCATCATAGTCGAATATGATAAATATCGGATCATTGTTTTTTGGCAAAAGCAGTGTTGAAGAAGGTGGAATTGATTTTGTTTGGAAGGATAAGTTTTTCTGCGAATGTTCTTCTGTATCTCTGTAAATCTTACCTGCCCACTCTTTTACGGAATTTTCTGATAACCGGTTGATCATAATTTGGTTTCGAAAGTGAATTTCTTTTTTATCCATTTCGATCGCTTCTCGAATTGCATTTGCCATTCCGCTGAGGTCATTCGGGTTTACTAAGATAGCCTCAGGAAGTTCTGCTGAAGCACCAGCCATCTCGCTAAGTACCAGCATGCCACTTTTCTGTGAAACTAAAAATTCTTTTGCCACAAGATTCATCCCATCACGAAAAGGCGTAACTAACATAACGTGAGTATTCTTGTATAAAGGCACTAATTCTTCAAAGGGGAAACCTTTGTATTGGTATAAAATTGGTGTCCAGTCTAACGTGCCAAAAGATCCGTTGATGGCTCCCACTTTTTCATCTATGGCTTTTTTCATAGATTGATAAGAGGAAACATCGGTTCTTGATGGCACTAACACCAAGACAAACTTACATTTTTTTATCCATTGTGGATTTTCTTTTAAAAAGAGCTCAAAAGCATTTAGTCTTTGTAATACGCCTTTTGAGTAGTCCAGTCGATCAACAGAAAGAATTTGTTTTAGATTTTTGTGGTTTTTGTTGATTTCATTTGCAATGGCATCACAATCTTTTGAGTTCGAATATTGAATAAAATTTTCAACGTTGATACCCATTGGGTAAGCACCTGTTTTTGTTAAGTGGTTTTTGTAATAAATGATACCTCTTTCGTTTTCTATTCCTAAACATCTTAATAATGACCTAAGGAAATATTGTGTATAACTTTGGGTGTGAAACCCAATGAGATCTGCCCCTAAAACCCCAGTTAAAATTTTTGTCCGAAACCGTTCAGGTAACAATCGAAAGATTTCAAATGTAGGGAATGGAATATGAAGGAAAAAAGATAAGATTATGTTTGGAAATAAATTTCGTAACATTCCGGGGAGCAAAAATAAATGGTAATCATGAACCCATACCCAGTCACCCGGTTCGTAAATTTCAGAGACGGTTTTAGCAAATTCATTGTTTGCTTCTTCATACGAATTAAATGTAATGTCAGAGTATTCGCAGTGGGCAGTAAAATAATGAAATAGAGGCCAAATGGTTTTATTGCAAAAACCGTTGTAAAAAGAATCGGCTAACTTTTGTTTTAGAAAAACAGGAATGGTTCCGTATTCTTCTTTCATTTGTGTTGCGTAGGTGGGTTGTTCTTTTTCCTGAATGGATTTCCCGGGCCATCCGACCCAAACTACTTCATTGCCTAATGATTTCCAGTGAGAAAGAAAGCTGGAAAGACCTGTTGCAAGACCACCAACACTGGGAGTTCCATCCCACTGGACTGGCAGCCTGTTGGATACGAGGATCAGTCTCATGTTATCAATTGGATCAGATTGAAATGATATGGCAAGGGCTTTATGTAAAAAAAAGCATCAATATAATCTATATTGTCTCTGAATAGTGAGGAGCTAAGGCGTTTTGATATTGTTGTTTTTTTAAAAGTTTAAACCGTTTAGACTATTCTGATTTATAAAAGTTTTATTTTTAGAAGTATACGTTTCTTGTTTTAATTGTAGGGAAATTGTTTGTTGAGAGTAATATCATTTGAATTAAATTTAGATGCCAAAAAAACTTAAGGTTTATTCAACTGTATTCACTTTGTTGATTCGCTTAATTCTTTCAAAGCTTCCAACGACCATAATTTCTTAGTATAAAAAATCATTCGATCAAAGTTTCCTTTGTTTTTGTGTATTTGATCTTTAGGTTCTTTGGTTTTTATTAAGACGTTAAGTTCTTCTTTAAATTGAGTTTGACAGAACTTTTTCGTAGTTAAATTTTAATTCAATCTAGGCCATTGGTAATATGGAATATTCTAACAATATGAAGATTAGTTTTACAAAGAAAATGATCTTAGATGACGAATTTGTAGAAGATGGCAATACCACTTTTTTGATTCGATCCTACCTAAAAGAAGATTTTATTGAAAGAATGATGAAACTAAAATTTTCTCAATGGAATCCTACGCAGGTTGCTTTCACTTCTTATACTTTTGGAAATTCTATTTGGCTAGAAGGTCAAGGAGTTACCGAGGCCAATTCTTGGGAGTCAGAAGGTCAGCTAATCGATAGGTCAAAATTAACAAAACATTTTCAGACATCTTTCGAGAACTCTTCTGTTTCAAGTGAATATGCCGTTCAAAAAATAATACCGGATGTTCTTTCCGAATTACTCGATGAAAAATTAGCCGAAAGCATTCAAAATTTAGTTCTAATGAATCGTAACAGCAAACCAGAAGAATGGGAGTTTCTCATTAACCGTTATAAAGATTTAACGAAAGAATTTCTGAGATCATTTGAAATTGGAAAAGAATGAAAAGGCAACTTTGTTAGCAAGGCTTACCAGTTTGAAACCCGAAACGTATCAGTTGTTAAATATTAAATAGAAAGATTGATTTGCCTTCGGATCATCTTGGTAAAGATAGGAAAGGTGATGATAGATTCGAAAACTTGCATTTTATTAAATCCGAATAATTTTTAAGATTCTTCTCTTCAGCGCCAGGGACCAGAAGGGCTTGGTCCGAAGGGCCGAAAGGTCCAGAGGACGGGAGCGAATGCGGACCCCGGATGAGGCCCGGTCCTTTTTTGGATCGATCTACTGTTTGAAAAATGATCGGAGGCGCCCAGACCAAAAAGGGATTTTGCCTAAGTTTTCCTTTCGTTTCCGCTTGAGATGTGCCCTGGAAATTCATTTTGGAGCCTTAAATTCCTTTCCCCTTGACAATCTGCCTAAATTCCAAATCCTGACAGGAAAGCTTGACAAAGGTGCTTTTGGATGAACAAAACCCAAATCGGGAACCTGCTTCTCGTACTATTTTTGGGACTGATGGCGGGAGCTGTGGCCGGAGTGGTCTTAGATCGACTTCTTGGCACAACGTATCTCTCTCGGTTTTTGTTCGATTCGCCGGTATCTATTGAGCTTTACATAATTAAAGTCGAGTTCCAGCTAACCCCTGCAAGTATCGTTGGTCTTGTAGCGTCTGGATATCTCGCACTAAAAAAGGGGTAACTATGTCAGTAATTTCCATGAAAAGTCTGCTAGAAGCAGGCGTACACTTCGGTCACCAAACACGTCGTTGGAATCCAAAAATGAGCCCGTATGTTTATACTGCTCGTAACGGAATTCACATCATCGACCTTCAAAAGACTGTTCAAAAAACAAAAGAAGCTTACGACGCTTTGAAAAAACTTACCGGTCAAGGTAAAAAAGTTCTATTTGTCGGAACTAAAAAACAAGCTCGTGGTGCCATCGAAAGAGCCGCACAGGCGTGCAGTATGTACTATGTATCTAACCGTTGGTTAGGTGGTCTTTTGACTAACTGGAACACAGTAAAGAAGTCAATTGCTCGTTTGAAAAGACTTGAGCAAATGGAAGAGAACAACTCTTTCGAACAAGAAGCTAGAACTAAAAAAGAAGCACTCTCGCTAAAACGTGAGTTAGAAAAACTTCGCCAAACACTTGGTGGAATTAAAGATATGGCTGTTGTGCCTGAGATTCTTTTTGTGATTGATCCTAAAAAAGAAGAAATCGCTGTGAAAGAAGCAAAAAAACTTGGTTTGAAAGTGTTTGCAGTGATTGATACAAACTGTGATCCAGAACCAATTGATTACCCAATTCCGGGTAACGATGATGCAATTCGTGCAATTTCTCTTTTCCTTGATACTATGGCGAATGCTGTGTTAGAAGGAACAGGTGGAGAAGTCATCCAAACAAATTTTGCTGAAGATATGGACGCAGAACAACTTGCTCTTGAATACCAAGGTGAGTATGATGAGTCCGGAAAATTCATTATGGACGATGAACTTCCTCCAGTTGCAAAAGACATCCCTGTTGATGCAGAAGCTGCAAAAAAAGCGGCGGAAACAGCAGCAGAAGTAAAACCTACTACAGAAGGATAATACTAATGGCAGTTAGCTCCGAACAAATTAAAGATCTCCGCGAACGTACAGGTGCGGGGATGATGGACTGCAAAAAAGCCCTCGAAGAAAAGGGTGGTGATATTGAAAAAGCAGTTACTTATTTAAGAGAAAAAGGTTTAGCGAAAGCAGCGAAACGTGCTGGTCGTGAAACTGGTGAAGGAAAAGTCATCGCTTACATTCATGGAACAGGAAAAACAGGAGTTCTTGTGGAACTTAACTGTGAAACTGACTTCGTTGCAAACAATGAAGCGTTTGAAGCTCTTGGAAAAGAGATCGCTCTTCAAATCACTGCGATGAACCCACTTTACGTAAACGAAGAATCAATTCCTCAGTCAGAAATTGACAATGAGATGAGTGTGCAAAAAGCTCTTCTTGAAAAAGAAGGTAAAAAAGCAGACCAAATCGAAAAGATCCTTCCTGGTAAAATGAAAAAATACTTCGAAGAGATTTGTCTCATTCATCAAAAATCGATTCGCGACAACTCCAAAACCATCAATGACCTTCTCCAAGAAGCCATTGCAAAATTTGGAGAGAACATTACAGTTGGTAGGTTCTCGAGGTTCCAAGTAGGTGGGAACTAGTCCGCGTTTCAAAAGAATTCTTATCAAACTCTCCGGCGAGGCCCTTGCCGGTGAGGGTGAACTTGGTATTGATACCAATAAAACATTTTCACTTGCCGGACAAATCAAAGAAGTTCATGACTTAGGTCTTGAAGTTGCTGTGGTTGTGGGCGGTGGAAATATGATCCGTGGAGAAACTTTAGCAAAGTCTGGAATGGACAGAGCGACAGCAGACTACATGGGAATGCTTGGCACCATAATGAATGGTCTCGCCTTACAAGATGCATGTGAAAAACAAGGAATGTTTACCCGAGTTCTTTCCGCCATCGAAATGAAATCTGTTGCAGAACCTTATATTCGTAGGCGTGCGGTTCGCCATTTAGAAAAAAATCGTGTGATTATATTTGCTGGTGGAACTGGGAATCCATATTTTACAACGGATACAACTGCTTCCTTACGGGCAGTGGAAGTAGGATGTGAAGTCATCCTGAAAGCCACAAAAGTAGACGGAGTGTATACGGCGGATCCTAAAAAAGATCCAAGTGCAAAACGTTACTTAGAAGTTTCTTTTATGGAGTCCATCAAACACCGCCTAAAGGTTATGGATTCGACTGCTCTTAGTCTCTGTATGGACAATAATATGCCCATTATCGTGTTTGATATCTTTAAGGCAGGAAATTTAAGAAAATTAATCGATGGGGAACCAATTGGTACACTCATCTCCAATTCAGAGGAAGTGATTCTAGATGGTAGATGAAATTATAAAATCCATGCAGTCCAAAATGGACAAAACTGTTGATGCTTTGAAAAAAGACTTCGGTACAATTCGTACGGGAAAAGCAAGTCCGATGATGGTGGAAGATGTTAGAGTTGACTATTATGGAACACTCACTCCTTTAAACCAACTTGGTAAAATTGCTTGTCCAGAACCTCGTATGATCCTCATCACTCCTTTTGAAAAAGGAATGTTGAAAGACATCGAAAAAGCAATTTTTGCAGCAAGTCTTGGGCTTACACCAAATAACGACGGTTCTAGTATTCGTATTAATATTCCTGAGCTAACAGGGGAAAGACGGAAAGAACTTGCAAAAGTGGTCAAACAAAAGGCAGAAGAAAAAAAAGTAGCGATTCGTAATATCCGTCGTGATGCCAATGATGAACTAAAAAAACACCAGGCAGAAATGTCCCAAGATGAGCTCAAAGGCCAACAAGACAAAATCCAAAAAATTACGGATTCTTATATTGCCAAATTGGGAGACTTAGAAAAGGAAAAAGAAAAAGAGATCACTACTCTTTAATTTTCTATGAAGTTGAACTCAATCCCCGCACACATTGCTGTCATCATGGACGGAAATGGAAGGTGGGCGGAAAGCCAGGGGAAAAAAAGAACCGAAGGCCATAGAGAAGGGGCAAACGCAATTGATCGCCTTTTGGATGTGGCCTTGGAATACAAAATCCCCAACATCTCTCTATACGCATTCTCCACAGAAAACTGGAAACGCCCCATTACAGAAATCCAAGCCATCTTTGGTTTGTTAGTTGAGTTTATAGAAACAAGACTCGATACCATCCACGAAAAAGGAATTCGAATCCATCATAGTGGAGCACGGAATAAACTTTCTAAAACAGTTCTTTCCAAAATTGACCATGCCATGGCAGTCACAAAAAAGAACAAAAAACTCACTGCTAACTTTTGTTTGAACTATGGTGGTCATGAAGAAATCCTCAGTAATTTTTCACGTGTGATGGCGGCACGGAAGGCAAAAAAAGAACCCTTGGACAAACCCATTACAACCAAAGAATTTGAAAAATATTTGTATACATCCCCTTTACCGCCGGTAGATTTATTGATCAGAACTGCGGGAGAACAGAGGATTTCCAATTTCCTTTTATGGCAGAGTGCCTATGCTGAAATGTATTTTACGAATACTCTTTGGCCGGACTTTGGAAGAACTTCTTTGGAAGAAGCTCTTCTTTTTTTTGATTCCCGAAAACGTAAATTTGGTGGTTTGTTATGAGTGAGACAACACTCCGTATCCTTTCTGCAATTGTATTAACATTTGTATATGTGTTTATGATCTTCCATAGTTCTTTTTACTATTTGGAGTTTTATGCCTTTGGTTGTGTTACGATTTATCTGGGTTTAAAAGAACTTTATGCATTTTGCAGACGAGAAGACTCCAAACCTTTTTTTGGAACAGGACTATTCTTTTCGATATTAATTTTTACAGTCTATTACATCCAGTTTTTAGGCCTTCAGTTCGAAGTCACTCCTCCTGCTTTTGTTTTAGAATTATCAAAAGTTCTAAGGGAAGGATTCCATCCGATTCCTTTTTTACTGATCGCACTTTCCCTTACTGTTTGGATTTTGCAAATTCTAAAACGCCCGTTAGATGGTGCTTTGTTTTCTGCCAGTGCTACCATCCTTGGTCCTGTTTATTTGGCGATTCCCATCGGACATTTTTTACTCCTACTCGCATTCCCATTTGGTGCTTATTATATCTTTTTAGTTTCCGTGATTACTTTTATGAGTGATGCAGGAGCCTATTTTGGTGGTCGTTGGTTTGGAAAACATCCAGCCGGTTTGAAAATTTCTCCTAAAAAAACTTGGGAAGGATATGTGACGGGAAATATCACGGCTGTTGTTGGTGTCCAAATTCTGAATTTCACTTGGGAACATTTTAGTGGTGTGAAATTGCCGATTGGAGTGATTGAATCTGTGATCGTGGCCTTTGTAGTTTCTATCATTTCAGTGATGGGTGATTTGGCTGAGTCTGCGATGAAACGAGATGCTAAAATCAAAGATTCCGGAAGTTTGATCCCGGGTCATGGTGGGGTTCTTGATTTGGCAGATGCACTCCTTTTTACCGTTCCTGTGATTTACTATTACTTCCTATTTAAGGGAATTCTCGGTTACGCGGTCTGATTCCCATTTTCGGAACGGTCTAAGAGTTACATGGTTGGAGTATCCGTATTAGGAATTTCTGGTTCTGTTGGCTCTTCGACCGTGAAGGTACTCCGCCAATTTAGAGATTCCTTTTCGTTACGTAGTTTTTCGGTTCATTCGAACTTAGATCTTGCAAAATCACTGATAGATGAATTTTCTCCAGAAGTGATTTCTATCACCGATTCCAAGTTAGAAGGGACTTTGGGTTCTAAGTACAAATCCACAACCATTCTTTATGGAGAGGATTCTTTATCAGATTTGGTTCGGCTATCTTCTGTCTCTGTGGTGGTGACTGCTGTTGTTGGAGCAAGAGGAGTCAGGCCTACCATTGCAGCCATTGAGGCTGGTAAAAAAATCGCAATCGCCAATAAGGAAACACTCGTGACCTTTGGACCACTGATCAACCGTTTGGTGGCAAAATACAGTACCTTAATGGTCCCTGTTGACTCGGAACACAATGCACTCTTTCAGTTGATTGAAAGAGAAAAAAGATCTAATATCCGTGCAATTACCCTCACCGCATCGGGGGGGAGTTTCCGAACTCTACCTATTGAAGAATTAGAGCATGTATCCGTAAAACAGGCGTTAAACCATCCGACCTGGTCGATGGGACCAAAAATCACAGTGGATTCTGCGGGACTTATTAACAAAGGTCTCGAAGTGATTGAAGCACATTTTTTATTTGGATTTTCGTATGATGAAATTGAAGTGGTGATCCACCCACAATCACTGACACATGGAATCATTGAAACTATTGACGGCGCTTGTTTGCAATACACAAGCCATCCCGATATGATTTATCCCATTGCACATTCGTTATTTTACCCAATACCAACACCGAATATGTTAATTGAAAGAAAACCTTCGACTTGGAAAACTTTGGAATTTTTTCCACCTAATCTAGATCGTTATCCTGGACTTAAGCTTGCTTATCTAGCGGGAAGGGCAGGCGGTGCGGCTCCATCCATATTCAATGCCGCCAATGAAGAGGCTGTGGCTTTATTTTTAGAAGAAAAAATTTCTTTTACCGCCATTCCTAAGTTAATCGAATCGGCACTAAACAAAATTTCAAATGCCTTCCCGGATGATTTGGAAGGGTATTTAGAAAAAGATCGTAAAACACGTGAATTGATCCAAAAAGAATTTCAGAGAGGGGGAGTGACTATATGATCATCATGGTACTCGGTGCCGTATTTATGTTAGCGGTTTCTATTTTTATCCATGAATTGGGGCACCTCTTATGTGGAAAGTTGGTCGGAGTGGAAGCTCGGATTTTTTCTCTTGGGTATGGAAAAGGAATTTGGAAAAAAAGAATTGGGAAAACCATCTACCAAATCACAGCCATCCCAATTGGGGGATATGTTCTTTTTCGTGGGGATGATTATTCTAAAAATAAAAAACCAAGGCAAGGGGATTTACTTTCTACTCCACCACTTCGCCGAATGATTCCTGTTCTAGGTGGACCATTCGCCAATTTGGTGTTAGGTTTTGTTTTGTTATTTATTTTAGAACTTTCGGGGGATAGTCCTTCTTCCAATCGTATTTTTATTGAAGATGCAAACAAGGTTTCGAGTCCGGCCTATACGGCTGGGCTTCGCACGGGGGATCAAATTGTTTCTATCAACGGGAAAAAAACGGAAAGTTTCGAAGATATTTTCACCAATGTGAGTTTGACTACCGGGGATCCTGTAGAAGTTTCTTACAAACGAGGGGAGGAGATAAAAACCGTACAAGTTGTACCAAATTTATATTCTGCCGGTGGACATCCAACGATTGGAGTGATGCCATTTGGAGAAAGAAGGGTAGTGGCGACTTTTACTTACGGGGAACAACTCAGCCACTTTATGGCAAACTTACTGGATCGTGATGACAAATCTTCAGCATATTTCCAAGAAAAAATTGAAGAACGAAAGGATGAAATTCCGGAAGAACTTTTAAAACAAAGAGAGATCCAGGAACGAGAAAAATCCCTTCGTCGGCGAGCTCTCTCTTTCTTAAAAGATGGAGATATGATTTTGCAAGTTGCGGGTGTGGATGTTCACACCGTTCCTGAGTTACAAACGGAACTAGGGAAACATCAGGGAAAAACTATCCCTGTAGTTGTAGAAAGAAAAACCTATCCACTCCTCACTCCTTGGGCGACGGAAACGGTAACGATCCAAATTCCTGTGTTAGGTGCCAATGTATTTGAATTTTGGGACATTAGACATCCTAAATTTTCCGAACTAGGAATCCCATACTTTCGTTTGGATAGTTATGATGCAGAAATTGAAAATCGTCTTTCAAACTTAAAAATTGATAACAAAACCTTTGAAAAGCCAGATGCCTTTTCCGAATACCTAAAACAATCAGCAGGTAGAAAAGATATCTGGATTGGGAATATGAAATATTCCGCTGATGTCAATTTGAAACCGATTGGTTTACTCGGATTTCGTGCTTCGATGAAATTTGAAGCAGAAAAACTTCAAAAGGAATCTACCGTATACTCTTCGTTAGTGGGCGCATCCACAAAAGTATACGAAAACGTATCCACTACTTTAAAAGGAATTGGAATGTTGTTTTCTGGATTTCTTTCTCCCAAAGAGAATCTTTCCGGTCCCATTGGCATTGTTCAAATTGCAGGAATTAGTTTGGAGTATGGTTGGGTTACTTACCTTGATTTTGTTGCGAAAATTTCCTTAGCACTTATGGTGATGAATTTACTGCCTATTCCTATGGCTGACGGCGGACATATTGTACTCTATGCTTATGAGGCCATTACGGGTAGACCACTTCCCCGAAAAGCGATCGAAGCTATCTTCCGATTGGGATTTTTCTTTCTGATTGGGCTTGGGCTTTATGTTTCGTTTAATGATGTGATGCGTATTTTTTAATTTTTGATAATTCCAATTGTATATAAATAAAAGAGAAAACGTCGATGAAAGCTAGTTCCTATTTGATTCCTACGGCAAAAGAAGATCCGCAAGATGCAGTGGTTGCATCTCATAAACTGATGACAAGAGCTGGTCTTATTCGTAAATCCGCTGCGGGTTTGTATTCTTATTTGCCACTTGGACTTAGAATTTTAAAAAAAATTGAAGGTATTGTTCGTTCTGAAATGGACCGAGCTGGTGCCTTGGAATTCCAACTTCCCATTTTGACACCGAGTGAAATTTGGAAAGAGTCCGGTCGTTGGGATAAAATGGGTAAGGAGATGTTTCGTTTGAAAGATCGCCATGACAATGAAAGTTGCCTTGGACCCACTCATGAAGAATCATTTTGTGTTCTTGTGAAACCTATGGTTCGTTCTTACAAAGACTTGCCAATCAATGTATACCAAATCCATACAAAATTTAGAGATGAAATTCGTCCAAGGTTTGGAGTGATTCGTTCTCGTGAATTTACAATGAAGGATGCTTATTCCTTTCATTTGGATGATGAGTCCTTGGACAAAACTTACCAAACCATGCGTAAAACCTATAGAAGGATATTTGCCGGAATGGGACTTTCTACGATCCCTGTGCAAGCTGACTCTGGGAATATGGGCGGATCTGCTTCCGAAGAATTTATGGTCGTATCTCCGATTGGAGAAGAGACACTTACGATTTGTCCTTCTTGCCAATATTCTGGCAATATTGAAAAAACTCCTGTGATTCGTAATTCAAATGCAGCAAAACAAACGTTTGCTGGTAGGGACAAAATCCACACACCTTCTAAAAAAACAATTTCGGAAGTTGCTGAGTTTATCAAAACCAAAGAAGAAAATTTATTAAAAGCAGTAGCTTTATGGGCGGACGGAACCTATGTCCTTGTTTTTTTAGAGGGTGACCGTGAACTCAATGAGAACAAACTAAAAAACCATTTGGGTTGTAATGAACTAAGACCTATGGGTCCGGCTGAAATGGAAAATCTGAGTCTTGTTCCTGGATTCATTGGGCCAGGATTTCCAAAATCAGAAAAACTAAAAGTCATTATTGATTCGTTAGTTGATTGGGACTTTGGATACATATCTGGTGCAAACGAAGTGGACCATCATATCGCGGGGATTCAAATTTCTAAGTTTTTCAAAGAAGAGGAAGTGACAAAAATTGATGTTTCCCAAGCCAAAGTGGGGGATCCTTGCCCTAACTGTGGAACTGGTCTCACTGCAGAAAAAGGAATCGAGGTCGGCCATATCTTTAAATTAGGCCAAAAGTATTCCAAAGCATTTGATATCACTGTTTTGAATGATAAAGGGAAAGCCACCGTAACAACTATGGGTTGTTACGGGATTGGAGTAAATCGCTGTATGGCCACTGTCATCGAACAATGTAATGACGACAAAGGGATTTATTGGCCGATATCAATTGCACCGTTTACTGTTTGTTTGGTGAGTATAGCTAAAAATCCAGATGACATTTCAAAAATTGAATCTATTTACAATGCATTAGTGGCAGCAGGAATTGAAGTTCTTTGGGATGATCGTGATCTGGGGCCGGGCTTTAAATTCAAAGATTCGGAGCTCATTGGTTTTCCCATCAGACTCACTCTTGGAAAAGGATTTTTGGAAAAAGGGGAAATCACCATCTTGGATCGAAAGTCGATGACGGAAGAAACAGTAAATTTTACAACCAACGAAGATTTGATAGTAAAACTACAAAATCAAATCCGTGGACTTCAAGAGACCCTAGAGAAAGCTGTAGAACAAGTGGGAACATGAACTTCTTTCGATTTTTTCTTTAGAATCGGAAGATGGGGTCGCAAAAATGAGGGCTTTGTGATAGAAGGAAGCCATTGGGTGGCGGGTGGTTAACCCCACCCAGTTCGATCAGGGCGGGGAGAGTATACCCAAAAACCCCTACCCCCCGCAAAAGAAGCAGTTTTCATATTCGCCCATTCTCCTATCATGGGATATATGGGCAAAAACCTACCTGGATATTTTGGTGAATTCGGTGGCCGTTACTCTCCTGAGATTTTAACGGAAGCATTAGATGAACTTGAATCCACCTATCAAAAGTTAAAGAAAAGTAAAAAGTTCAGAAAGGAACTTGAATACTATTTAAAGAACTACGTCGGAAGACCTAGTCCTCTGACTTATGCCGAACGTCTCACCAAACTTTGGGGAGGTGCTCGTATTTGGCTCAAACGCGAAGATTTAAACCATACCGGTGCACATAAAATTAATAATGCCATCGGGCAGGCGCTCATTGCTCGATTTATGGGGAAAAAACGAATCATCGCAGAAACAGGAGCTGGCCAACATGGACTTGCTACTGCAACTGTTGGTGCAATGTTTGGCATGGAAACTGTTGTTTACATGGGCGCAGTTGACGTGGAAAGACAAAACCTCAATGCTAAAAAAATTGAGATGTTAGGTGCTAAAATTCTTCCAGTCACTGCGGGAGAAGCGACTCTCAAAGAAGCCACCAGTGAAGCTATGAGAGACTGGGCACTCAATGTATCCACAACTCATTATATCGTTGGGTCTGCGATTGGACCTCACCCTTTTCCTACCATAGTTCGTGACTTCCAATCCTTCATCGGATCAGAAGCAAGAGCAGAGTTTAAAAAACGAAATAAAAAACTTCCCAATGCAATCGTTGCTTGTGTGGGTGGAGGATCCAATTCCATTGGAATGTTCCATGCATTTTTAAAAGACAAACAAGTTGCTATCTATGGTGCAGAAGCTGGCGGACTTGGTTCCAAACCAGGAGAACATTCTGCAACATTAACATACGGAAAAACAGGTTTTTTACATGGAACCAAAACTCTCATCATCCAAGATGATTTTGGTCAAATTGTTCCTGCACATTCTGTTTCCGCAGGGTTAGATTATCCAGGCGTGGGACCAGAGCACGCTCACCTTTCACAAACAGGAAGAGTGGATTATCGAATGGTAACAGACGAACAGGCGCTAGACTCATTTTTGGAAGTCACTCGTGTGGAAGGAATCATTCCTGCGCTAGAAACAGCTCATGCTTTTCATGTAGCAAGGGAAGTGGCGAAAGATTTAGGAAAGAAAAAGGATCTCATTATTTGTCTTTCTGGTCGGGGGGACAAGGATGTAACGGAAGTTTTGCGACTCTTAGGTGAAAGAAAATAAATGAGTAAAATAAAATCACTATTTGAAAGTGGAAAATTTAAATCTGCGTTTATCCCTTATTTTACCTTAGGGGATCCAAACTATCCTGACTCAATTGAATTTGGAAAAACTATTTTAGACAATGGGGCCGATATTTTGGAACTCGGAATCCCTTTTTCTGATCCAGTTGCAGATGGTCCCGTCATCCAAAGGGCAGTGGCTCGTTCTTTAAAGAATGCTTTTTCTTTCGAAGAGATCTTTCGAGTCACAAAAGCCATCCACGACCACAAACCAGAAACACCACTCGTTTATCTAACGTATTTCAATCCCATTTACCATTGCGGGATTGCGAAGTTTTTAGACCGGGCGAAGGAATCAGGAATTGTCGGACTTGTGATTCCCGATTTACCGTTCGATACAGAAGAAAGTGAAACTTTATTCCGAGAACTAAAGGTTCGGGATATGGACCTCATCCATTTGGTCACTCCAGCTTCCGAAAAAAAGAGGATCCAAGCACTGACGAAAACTTCCTCAGGTTTCATTTACTATGTAACTTCTTTTGGAGTGACTGGAGAAAGGCGAGAGTTCTCAGTTGATTTAAAAGAAAGAATCAAATTCTTAAAAGACACCATTAAATTGCCAATTTGTGCAGGATTTGGAATCTCCACCCCGGAACAATCCAACCAAATTTCACAGTATGCGGATGGGATCATCATCGGTTCTGCGATCCAAAGGATCATTGAAGAAAACGGGTCTGACCGTACAAAAGCAGTTTCGGCATTGGCGGATTACATTTCAAAAATCAGGGCATCAATTTCCTAAATTTTTTTCCTGTATCCCCCAAAAACATTTGAGTCTCTTTAAAAATCCAGGGAAAATGGTCGGAAATTCCCAAACGAATAAAGAGGCTCTATGTCCGACAAAGAATCAAAATCGCTTTCGATTTTGGACTATCTCAGTGTTACCGTTGCCGCACTAGGATCACTTGGTGTGATCATTTCTGTCGTCATGACAGGGTGGGAATACGAATTTTCCTTCCTCATTGGTGGTTTACTCACTTTACTTACTTCTTCTTATTTTGTATATAAAACCATAGAAAAGGTTTCAAAAGACAAACAGAAGTCAGGTGCGATTTGGTTATCCTATGTGATCGCCATTTTTATGTATACATTGGTAAACACCTTCCAACCACTCAAAGATTTGGAAGAAAATTCTGTGTCCACTAGGTTCCAATTTTTACGCGGATCCAACACCAAAACAGAAAGTGAGGGTGATACTGGACGAATCGAATACATTCAGTTCCAACCACCAGCTAAGGCTCGTAAGGATATCAATATCATTGGTATCACCACTGAGTCACTTGAAAAATTGCAGGGAACTTGGCCTCTTCCTTGGAGTTATTACGCAGACATCATTGAAACTTTTAAAGAATCGAACAACATTCTGATGTTCGATATTTTCTTCGTAGATTATAAACCCGGTCAAACCGAAGAGATGGTTACTGCTCTTCAAAAGAACCGGAATGTCCTCTTTGACTACCCTATGGAAGTCAGTGCGGAATCAAAAGAAGCGGTTCTCAATTTGGAAAAACGAATTGATATCCTTCGTAAGTTTCAATTAAGAAATGTCATCGATGAGAACGATGCGGGGATCTCTTGGGTCAAATTCCCACAACCTCCCATTGAACCCATTGGAGAATTGTCAGCTGGTCTTGGTTTTGCGAACGTAAAAAAAGACGAATCTGGTTTGAATCGTAAGATGCCACTTGTTGTTAAAGTATATAACTCGGGAAGAGATAGGGAAACAGAATATTTCCCTTCCATCGATTTACTCATTGTTTGTAAATACTACGGTATCGACGTACAAAGAGATGTGGAAGTCAAAATGGGACATTATGTAAAATTGTCCAACATTCCTAAAAAAATCATCCGAGAGTTCAACATCAAAGAACGTAAGTTTGAAGAAAGGGATGTCATGCAAGTCCCGAACGAAAAAAGAGAAGTGGTCATTCCTATCGATTGGGAAGGACAAATGGAAATCAACTTCGTAGGTGGACGTTATTCCTTCAAACAAAACGAAATTTTTGAGGTCACTAATGATTGGGATGCTGAACTACTCGAAGCAAACCAAATCAGTAACAAAATCTTTCTTGTGGCAATGTATTATGCAACAGGACGTGGAGCATCGAAAGACTCCCACTTATCTCCGTTTGGTGATATGTCTGGAATTGAACACCACGCACATGCAATTAATACCATCTTAAACCAAGACTTTTTGTCCACAGTACCAAACTGGGGGATCTTTTTGATCTATGTGGGTCTTGGTGTGATGATTGGATTTTTACAACCAAGGGTAAAAACTCATATTGGATTTGTGATTATGTTGACTCAGCTTTTACTTTATGTAGTCGCTACGCTCTACATTTTCCAAACCTTTAACCTCATTACAGTCCTTCCGTCAGTGACCATCGAGCAAATTGTGGTTTTTGTTGCCATCATTGGATTTAGAATCTTAACAGAAGAAGAAAACGTAAAATACATTCGCCAAACCTTTTCCAAATTCGTATCCAAAGACGTTGTGGATGAACTTCTCAAACACCCGGACAACTTGGCACTTGGGGGGTCCAAACGAGAGATCACTATTTTTTTCTCTGACGTTCGTGGGTTCACTACTATCTCCGAACAGTTGGGACCAGAAGATTTGGTGAAATTACTGAATGAATATTTGTCCGCCATGACGGATATCATTATTGAATACAAAGGAACCATTGATAAGTATATGGGAGATGCGATCATGGCATTCTGGGGAGCCCCAGTTCCTCTGGAAGACCATGCATACTACGCATGTGTAGCGGCATTGGCACAGCTTGATCATTTAAAGGTCCTCCAACAAAAGTGGGCAGAACGAAATGTTCCGGTGATCGATATTGGATGTGGTCTCAATTCCGGTCCTGCCGTTGTTGGGAACATGGGATCCTCACACAGGATGGAATATACATGTATGGGTGATACGATCAACCTTGGATCCCGATTGGAAGGATCCAATAAAATGTACACCACAAATGTGATTATCTCTGAATACACTTACGAAAAAGTGAAAGACCGAGTGGTCGCTCGGGAACTGGATTTAGTGCGAGTAAAAGGAAAAACCCAACCTGTTCGGATTTACGAATTGCTTGGAATCACAAACCCAGAAGATATGGAGAAAATGAAGCGGCCTCTCCAAAAGGCGGCAACATGAAGTTTACATGCCATCATATCCCTATCTCGACAAAATCCAATTTCCGGAAGATCTTAGAAAGATAAACGAAGCGGATCTCCCGAAGGTTTGCCATGACCTTCGGGAATACATCATAGATACCCTCTCTGACGTGGGAGGGCACTTCGCCAGTAACCTTGGTGTTGTGGAACTCACGGTAGCATTACATTATGTGTTTCAAACCCCAATAGACAAAATCATCTGGGATGTTGGACACCAAACTTACCCTCACAAAATTCTTACAGGAAGAAAAAAAGAACTCCCCACCGTTCGTAAATGGTTGGGACTTTCTGGATTCCCTAAAAGGGAAGAATCCGAATACGATTTGTACAACACTGGCCATGCCGGAACATCCATCTCCCAGGCCCTCGGTGAGGCTTGTGCCCGCGACCTGTTAGGTAAAGATTATAAAGTGGCAGCTGTGATTGGAGACGCCTCGATTGCCACGGGAATGGCACTCGAAGCCATGAACCACGGTGGTCATATCAAACCGAATATGTTAGTCATTTTGAATGATAACTATATGTCCATTTCCAAAAACGTAGGTTCCATTTCAAATTATCTCAATCGCATTATTTCTTCTCAGGTATATAACAGAGGTAAAACGGCATTCTATAGTTTTTTAAAATGGATACCTCTCATTGGACCCGCCTTACAGGCGCTTGCTCATAATATGGAAACTTCTTTTAAACATTTTATGATGCGTCCAGGTGGACTCTTTGAAGATTTGGGATTTACTTATTTTGGACCGATTGATGGCCATGATGTGAACCGAGTGGTTCATATGTTGCAGAACCTCTCCAAAATCCAAGGACCTATCCTTTTGCATGTATTAACCCAAAAAGGAAAAGGTTACAAACCTGCTGAAGCCGATCCCATCAAATACCATGGTGTCACACCGTTCAATAAAGAGTCGGGGAAGATGGCCTCTTCCGATTCCAATAAAATTGGTCTTTCTAAAATAGTTGGAAAAACACTAACCGATTTAACTGACAAAGACAAACGGATTGCAGTCATTACCCCTGCGATGATTGAAGGATCAGGACTTCGCGAATACCAAGAAGCATATCCGGAGCATACCTTTGACGTGGGAATTGCAGAGCAACATTCCGTTGCCTTTGCCGGTGCGATGACAAGTGGCGGGGCCATTCCTTACATGTGTATTTATTCCACATTTCTCACAAGGGCCATGGACCAACTTGTGGAAGATGTTTCTCTTATGAATTTGCCTGTCCGATTTGTAATCGATCGTGCTGGAATCGTGGGCCCAGACGGCGAAACCCACCAAGGTCTTTCTGATCTTGGGTACTTAGCTGGGCTTCCCAATATGGACATCATTGTGCCAAGTTCTGCTCAAGATATCATCGATAGCCTACATTTTATGAAGGATTATACGGAACATCCCATTGCCATTCGTTTTCCAAAGGATAACGGCGACTTACGCGAGTTAAAGTTTGACTCTCCACTTCCTATCACCAAGGCAAAAGGCCGTTTGGTTCTGGAAGGAGAAGATTTACTGATTTTATCTGTTGGGTTTATGTTGCCGATTGCTACGGCAGTTGCAGGAATTTTAAAACAAAAAGGGATTTCTGTTTCCGTTGTGGATCTCTTTTGGTTACGCCCTTATGATACGGATCTTGTACATGGACAAATTCAAAAAAACAGACGGTTTGTGATTTTGGACGAAAGTTATGTCCATGCAGGTGCTTCCGGTTTTCTTTTGAATGAAATTTCTTCCGGCTTATTAAGTAAGTTTTTAAAGACCTTTGCATTGCCACCCGAACCCATCCATCATGGGGAAAGGAATCAAATTTTGGATCATTACCGACTGACCGCTTCACAAATTGCCGAAGATTTGGTTCAGTCTTTGAAAAAATAAATTAGTTTTACAGATATTTTTCAAGTCATCCGAAAATGAAAGAAAATGCGAGGATCTCATTGTCTTCTAGTTCTTTCCAACTTTCCTTAGATTTAGCCAAAGACCATTTCAAAGTCGGTGACCTAGACCGAGCTGAATTCCACCTTCGTTCCAGTTTGGAATTGGAAGAATCCGAAGAAGCCTATTTTTATTTAGGTTTGGTGCAAAACGCTCTCGGCCAATGGAGTGATGCACTGGCTTCTTATTACAAAGCCGTCAGTTTAAACCACGAATATGGCAACCCATGCAATGAAATTGGTGTGTTATTGTTACGTATGGGAAACGATAAAGAAGCAGTCTACTGGTTAAAAAAATCCGTTCGTTGTGAACGAAACGATGCTCCTCATATATCTTATTTTAACCTTGCTACTTTGTATAAATTATGGAACAGGCCTGAAAGGTCCTTACAATACCTTCACAAAGCTTTGACTCTTAAAAAAGATTTTTCAGAGGCAAATGATCTTTGGAGGGAATTAAAATCCGACGAAGAAGCACCTTCCAACTAAGGTTTAAGAATAATCATTTGGGAGAGGGACTGGAATCTCTCCCAAATATTTGGGTATTTCCATTTTCACTCCGTTCCATACAAGATAAGTAGTTTCTCCCTCTTCTTCAAGATGATCCGAAAGTTCCTTTGCTGCATTCCAAGTGAATCGGTATTTGATTTTTTCTTCTGTTGAACGAAGGCCTAAAAGTCCACCATCACTGGTTTCATAAATTTCAAATTCGCCAAAAGGATAATTTCTTCCATCGTCCGTATGAAAAACTAGTTCTGAATCGGTTGGTTCTACGTGGAGGACATGACAGGGACAACCATCAATTCGAATGTATCCATGTTCCGAAAGTTCTCCAAATCGATTTTCAATGTAGACTCCCTTTTCGTTACCGTGCAGATTGTTTCGGAAATATTGTAAAATTTCTTCTTTATCGATTTTGTTTTCTCGAAAGATCCATTCATCTGTTGGGGAAACATAGATTTCTGAGTCAAATATTCTTGGCATATGATTTTTATTTATACCTGTAGGCATAACCTTTCCAATAAGGAAGGTTTGATTTTTGTAAGTAAGAATTGGTGGAGCGACCCTTTTGGTCCATAGTTTCAATGGTTGCAGAATCAATTGTGGATTGATTTTTTTCAGTCATCCAGACTCCATCAATTTTACGTCGGAACATATCTTTTTTGACCCGAGGTTCGTAATCTTCCCAAGAGAGATCTTCGGTATTACGAACAATGACCTCGCCCACAATTTGGAAAAGACGTTTCGGACGTTCGCGGAGGATTTCCACTTCCGCCCAAGTTTGCACCTTATAACGCGAATCATTTGGCCTATAATCGGGTTCTGGGATAAAATCCACCGTAGAACATCCAATTACGAATAAGAGTAGGGGAAATAGGGAAAAATTAAATCGCATTCTATTCCTTAGACAAAAATATGCTATACAATGCCAGAATTACCATAGGATAAGCAATACAAAGATTTAGGCACCAAGCTTTCATGGAAGAAACAGACATCGGGAAACGCAAACGGGAAAATGTACTTAAGATTGGTTACTCAACCTTGGATGAAATCGAGGAAAAAGTAAAGGCCTTTCGAGTCATGAACCAAAATGCCGTGAAAAAACGGTATCTCATCACGCGAGATCCCATCCTTGACCCCCAAGGAAAGGTTCTCCTTGCCAAAGCACAAGAAATCGATGTATCTGCTGCCAAACTCCTAAGGCGTCATTTTAAGGGCGTAGACATGTTTAAGGTCTTCCAACCTGACGAGGGGCTTGTCATCATCTCCGATATGTCCACAATGGAAGGGGTTTCCTTTTCCATGGACATTGTGACCCAAATCATGAACCTAGGTGGTGGTGCTTACGAAGGGTTTATCGATCGGGTGGATAGTTTCGAGGACTTCATCGGACTCCTCAAAAAAAAACTATTTCCTCGGATGATCATTGTGGGATACCTCCCCAAAGAAAAAATTCAAAACGAAATCATCAATTTTGTAAAAGTAAAACGATTGGACAATTACCTTCGAACCTTGGAACTTACCCATTCCGTTTTTAAACCCACTGCCTATTTTCCAAAAATTAAACAGGTGAATATCTCCCAAGAAGACCCCAAATCCTGGGGTCGTTTTGTAGTCGAGATTGTTCGAGAATATACAAGACCGTATTTTGTCGAAGAAGTTTAGCTAAGACAGAATTGTAGAACGGTTGAGCATAGCACCTGCGATGTTTCCCGAGTGAACGGCATTTGCCACTGAACGAAATAACGAAGCCATATCGCCGGCCGCATACACACCTGGGACATTTGTTTCGTAAAAATTAGAAACCTCTATATGTCCACTTGGAAGGAGTTTGCAACCGAGTATTTCGGGTAATTTGGAATGTTGGACCATCAGGACCTTTGCATAGAGTGCTTGGATGGGAACTTCTTTACCTGATCTTAATTTTACTGCCGAAATTTGACCTTCTTTGTGGACCAGTGCTTCTACAAATTCGGTTACAATGGAAATACCTTCATTTTCTAATTTGGTTTGCTCTTCTTTGGAAAACTGAATTGGACCATTGGTATATACTGTTAATTCTTTAGCCCAGTGCTTTAGAAATTTAGAATGTTCAAATATTCCTGTTTCGTTCATCCAGAGTCCGGTTGTTTTTCCAACAAATTCATAACCATGGCAATACGGGCAATGGATGACAGATTTTCCCCAAGACTCGGCAAAACCCGGAATTTCTGGAAGGATGTCTTTCAGACCGGTTGCAAAAATGATTTTATTAGTTTGGATGGGAGAGAATTCATCTCCTTTTAATAGAAAAACATCTTCCATTTTTTCGATTGTCTTTACTTCACCTAACTGAAGTTTAAAGTTTGGATATTCTTTTAAATCGGTTAGGGCTTTTTCACGAATGGAACCGGGAGATTTACCATCATGAGTGATAAAGTTATGCGAGGCGGGAGTATTTTTGTTACAGGGTCTTTCGGAATCAATGACAATGATTTTACGTAGGGAACGAACGAGGGAAAGGGCGGCTGAAAGTCCGGAAAAACTTCCTCCGATAATGGCTACTTCGACTTTTTGAATGGATTCCATAAATGCAATCGTGTTGCATCTATGGAATCTGGTAAGGATTAAACTTCGTAAAAAGTTAAATTCTCATATAGTTCTTTAGGTAGGTTCCCGCTGGCATCCATATACTTTTTGTATTTGTTCTCGAACTCTTTGTGTTGGCGTGTGCGAATGTTTTTGAACCGGTTGTGGAGTTCTGAATACGCTGGTTGTGAACTGACCTTTTCTCTGATATTTTTGTGGAAAGGGATATGGCGATAAAATATGGAACGTACCACTCGGTTGACCCTCTGCACACCTTCCGCTTCATACCGAATCCACATGGAGTAGTCGTATGCAAATTTATCACGGTCTGTTCGGAACCGTTTGAATTCAGATGATATTTTTTCTTTGAGTTCTGGAGAAAGATCTTTGCTCTTTTTGTAGAACTGCACATAATCCGTGTAATCTGCCGTGATGGAAGGAATTCCAACGTTGTTCCAATCGGGGCCAAGTATATTTTTACAAAGTTCCCAACGGAATGCTGCTATGGCTTCCAACATAAACGTTTTTAAGTCTCCTGTAACAAAGTGAGGAATACAAATTCTTCCTCTTGATTCTTTTGAACCGGCTCCACGGAAGATTGATAAGTCCTGCCACATCATAATCTTCGGTCCAATGGACGGAACTAAGATAAAGTCGGGAATAATCGACCTTTGGACAAATTCGTTTTTGATTCCAATCTCTTCGTTTCGATAAATGACTTCACGGTTGAAAGCTGTATAATCAATTCCTAGAATATACTGTAGGGCTTTTTCTACATCTTCTTTGGATACAAAACATTTCTCTAAAGGAATTGTGATATGGTATTTTGTCAAAATTGGGAAGTGGCTTGCAATATTCCCAGACGTCAAACGAACGTTTGGTTCATACATAGAGGAGATTTCTGAACCAAGTCTTGCCTCTCCTGTATCGTAGTCCGGTGGGATGTCTTTTTCAGATTTGATTCCAGAATCTTTCAGATCCATTTTAAGTTTTTCGAAGAAAGTTTGGCCCAACTCATCCACAGAGGTTGGAACTTCTCTTGAATAGATTTTTTCTAACCAATCAGTTCCATAATGGATGGGAGCACTTGGGTTCCCACCTCCTTGATACAATCTACCCACGAGTTCGACAATATGGCCTTCATCCAAAAGACTTTCATCAAAATAACCATATCGTAACATGAGTTCAACGGCCTTAGGTGCTTGTTTGCCAGCTTGCAGCCATTTGGTGAAAGATTTTTTATACACTTCCCAATAGGTTTTTGCAATGGTTCTTCTGATTTTACGATTGTCTGGTTCGGGATCCAATGGGTTTTTAAACGATTTGAGTTTTACCATTAGAGTTGAGAATTCTTTTACTGCTTCCGGATCAGCTTGTGAGTAGTTCAGGATTTGGCTTGCTGAGTTTAAAAGTTCTACTTTGAGAGCTTTGGTGTCGATCCCAGCATGGATGGTTCCGTTCCCTTGCGAACTTTCCTCTTTGTTTTTTCCTGCAGAAAGTTCATGGCCATATTTGTTAGTAAGTTCTGTTTGTTTGGTTTCTAATTTGTCTAAGTTATTGCCAAGGGATGCATAAGGAGAACCAAAAATTTGTTTGTATTCATCTAACAGCGACTTTGATTTTTTTAGAGCCCATTCTGTAATGGGTAATAACACAGTAGATGGAATTGTGGAATATCCAGTGTTAAATAAATCTAAGGTTAAATTGAATTTTTCAACAAGGGCATTCTCTCCAACAAACATGGTGTTCATCATATCAGAAAGTTCACTTGTTTCTTTGTTTAGAATTTCGAATAACTCTCGATAGGTTTTTACATAACTTTCTGCTGCACTCTGGAGTAAACTTGGATCGGATTCAAATAAAGCCTGTGAAATTTTAGGGTTCACCGATAGAATTTTTCGAATGAAATGAAATTCGGCATCATTCCATTCTATGGATTCGCTATAATTACGTTCAAAAAATTCGCCATGATCTTCTTCTAAAAAGTTAACGGTGGGTTTGTCAGGTAAAATTCCACCATGTTCCTGAAACCCAGCAAGATTGTTTCTGATGAGTCGCATTACTGGATCAATTATATTTTCATCACGAGTGATAAGTGCACCCGGGCTTACATCTGAAAATATAGATGGGTTTAAAATATAATATACTGCGCCCAAGTTGTCCATAGTCTGCTCGAATTTAGCAGCAAGGCCCTTGATCGATAACACTCGTTTGTAGAGTTCTCCAATTTCCTTGAGCAAGGTGCGAACGGCCATCACTCCCACAGATACTTTGGTAGTGAGAGTTTTTTTCGCATTGGCTTGGTTCATTACATAAGTGGAAATCACACAAGAAGTTTTGGCTCTGATGGTATATGGATAAGGTGTCCCTTCGAGCAGTGCAAAGATACCGGGAGTGAGATTGGCACCGTCCAAACTGTAGAGAACAATACTTGTATCGCCCAAAGTGGTTTCGATACGAACCGATCCTTCGTGTAGGATGTTCATGGAAGTTGAGGCTTTGCCTCCGATGAAAAGGACTTCACCTGGATTGACTGGGATCTTTTGGTTATTTTTACTGGTATCTAGAGGCATTTGGTTGTTCGTTTTGCGAAACTTTGGTTTCCGTCAAAACCTACTAAAGAAGCACCAAATTGCAAAATACTTTTTAGAAAAATACATCATGTTGAAGCCCCAAATTAAATTAAGTGCAAAAAAAGAAATTTATGTCCCTGGAGATAAGTCCATCTCGCATAGATCGGTACTCTTTAGTGCGCTGGCCCAAGGAAAATCCGAAATCCATGGTTTTTTAGAAGGAGAAGATCCCCTCCATACCTTAAATTGTTTTGCCAGTTTAGGGCTTTCGGTGGAGTCCTTGGGGAAAGGTAGTTATTCCGTACAAAGCCCAGGAAAACAGAACTTAAAATCTCCCGCAGGTGTACTCGATTTTGGGAATGCGGGAACGGGGATCCGTCTTTCTGCAGGACTACTTGCGGGACTTCCGCAGATCACTGCCACCTTGACCGGGGATGCCTCTCTTTGCAAACGCCCCATGGCAAGGATTATGAATCCACTTCGTGAAATGGGCGCAGACATTATTTCCGTCGAAGGGAATGATCGTGCTCCCCTTCGTATCGTTGGCAAACAACTGAAACGTTATTCTTATACTAGTCCTATTGCTTCGGCTCAAATCAAAAGTGCTTTGGTGCTCGCAGCACTTGCTTCAGAGATTTCCATTGATTATAAAGAACCAGAAGTTTCCCGCGATCATACAGAAAATATGATTCGATTCCTTGGAGGAAACATCAAACACCATTCGCCACTCCATTTTACTGTCGAACCACCTTATCATTTTGAAGGGGCTAAATTTGTGATCCCTGGAGATATTTCCAGTGCGGCCTTTTATATTGTCTTTGGACTTTGTGCGGGTGGGACAGAACCTCTACTCATTCGTAACATTGGACTCAATCCTTCTCGTGTGGGAATCATTACCGTTCTCCGAAATATGGGTGGAAAAATTGAAGTCACCGCCAAACGACAAGAATGCGGTGAAGAAATTGGCGATTTACTCGTTTATCCTTCAAAATTAAACAGGTCTGTGATTACAGAAGATTTGATTCCATCTATCATCGATGAAATTCCGATCCTTACCGTTGCAGGATTATTTTCCGAAGGGGGATTCCAAATCTCTCATGCAGAGGAACTAAGGGCAAAAGAATCTGATCGAATCCAGTCGATGGTTTCCAACTTAGAACGACTTGGTGTGACTGTAAAAGAGTCTAAAGATGGATACGAATTTGGGGAAGTGAAAGAAATCAAACCTTGTGCGATTGAAACTTTTATGGACCACCGGATTGCCATGAGTTTTGCTATCCTCTCAAAACTTTCGGGCGTAGAGCTAACGTTTGATGATACCAGTTGGGTTGATACCAGTTTCCCTGGCTTTTTCGAAATTCTAAAATCATTTTGAAATCAATGGTCTCGAATTTTGGATGGTTCCAATCCAAGCTAAACCTAAGGATTCATACCATTTGGAAAAATATTTTTGTTTCTCGTGGAATTAGTCCTTAGTAATGATTGATCAATTCCACTTCTTGTCTCATTGTAACAGTCAAGTGGCTTTGGGTTTTATAAAGTGGTGGATGAATGACTTCTCCCTTTCAATATTTCAGTGAATACTTAAATTTTTTCCTGCTGTTTTCCGCATTACTCGGATTTTTATACGCAATTGGAGAATTTTTTAGTTATCATAAAAATAGAAAACAAATTCTATTAGGAATTATTTTTTTAGGAACTAGTTACTTATTGTTTAACTTTTACTTAATTTCTTCTGGAACAATCAAATGGCTTTATCCTTTATTTTTGACGGACTTACCCATTGTCGCTTGTCTTGGGGTGTTGCTGGATGAATACTTTCTTACAGTTTTAGAAGGGAAATTTCGTTCTTTTCGTAGGCTTTCCTACCGGATCGTTCCTTTGACTTCTTTATTTGTTTTGATTGTCTTTTGGAATTTTTGGAACAAAACCAAATATCTCGAAACCCAATCTCTTGGTTTGAATCCATTTTTAAGTAGGCCTTTGTTTTTAGTTTTGCCAACCATTCTGATTTATATTTGGTGTTTGCTTCGTATTTTTAGAAGGATTTCAAAACAAATCCGCTGGAGTACGTTCCGAAAAAATTACACTTTAAAAATAGGGATCTTCATTGTTGGGTTTTGTTTGGCTTTATCCTTTAATGGACTCATCACTTTAGCAAGAGGTGGCCAAACCGCACACCAATTGTCTGGGATTGCCATCGGGATCTTTTTATGTTTTTTATATGTGCTTAGGCAAAGTTACCCAGATTTCTTTTTGGAAGTTCGGAAAATTGTAGAAGATGAAAAAAAGGCAAAGATTTCGCAGATTTCCAAACTGGATCACAAAGAGGTTCGAGGCAAACTCCAAAATTTATTTGAAAAAGAAAAGATCTACCGAGAAGAAAAACTAAGTCTCAGAGAATTGGCAGAAAGAATGGACCTAAGTTCTCACCAACTCTCCGAATTTTTAAATGCGGAAATCAAACAAAGTTTTTATCAATACACAAATTTCCACCGGGTGAACGAAGCGAAGGAAAAAATCGAAAAAGAACCGGATCGGTCCCTCCTTGCCATTGCCTATGATGTAGGATTCGGATCCAAATCGACCTTCAATGAAGCCTTCAAAAAGGAAACCGGAACCACTCCAAGAGAATTTAGAGAAAAAATCCTAAAAAAACATCCAGTTCGATCCAGTCGGTCGTAGTTTTCCATCCAATTCGATCGATCCAGACGATTCGGATTCTTTTTCGTAGTAGGATGGATTCAAGTTTGAGAGGGGAGTTTGAAAGATTCCGCTAAAAACAAATTTGATTCAAAGGATAATCCCATGAAAAAGAAAATCAGTTTAGTACTCGCTATCGTGTTTGCCGCTCAAGCAACATTTGCAGCACCAGCTAACCAAATGAGCGTAAAAGAAGCAGCGAAAGTTTTAGTGAACAATGGAATGACAAACAAAGAAGCACATGAGTATCTAAAAGCTCATATCACTCCACAAGAATTTGTGAGAATTAGCAGAGAAATTAAAAATGCTGAATTCGCAGGAACTCTTGATCAAGACTTGGAAGGGATTGTTTCTTCCATTCAATTAAAAAAATCTACCGGAAATTACTTACACGGAACAAACTTCAAAGTTTTTGAAAATGTTTTAGCTTCTGTGACTGTAGTAGCCGTTGTTGGTTTGCTCATTCATACAGGTGGATTTGGTAACGTAGTTTCTGGCGGGATGTATGATTCCGTAGGACTTGGATTCTAATCCTTCTGTTTACTATAAAACAAACTTAAAGATCTTGTTTCTATCCATACTACATGGCAAAGAGAAACAAGATCTCTTTTTAAAAAATAAAACCAATAGAGTATAAAAAATGAAAAGTTTAGAGTTTCACAGAAATCATTGGAAACAAAAAAGTTACATCTTACTTTCTATTTTTACATTCCTCTTCGGTGTGAACCTAACTGCAGAAGTAAAAAAAGAAAACCAAGTTTTGGATTGGGATGGGAACCGCAAACAGTTTGTCCATAAGAACATAACATTGGAAGATCTAGGTCTCAAATCCAAAACGAATTATATTTTAGAAAATTTTTCAATTCATTCTAAGTTAGAACAAGAGCCGATTCCACTCGAACAACTAGAAGGAAATTTGAAGTTACTCACTGTAGGATATCAACTTCGTAAAATAGAATCAAAATTTAAAACGATTGCAACCAGTGCAGGAACAAAAGAGAAAATTACAGAATTTAATCCTAAAGTTCGAATCAGAGTGGATGCACCATATGCTTATTCACCTACCGATTATTATGATTCCAAGGTTTCACTCAAAAACACTGCCTTAACCATTCCACCAGCAGAATCCAATGGAACTTGGACAAGTGAGTTGTGGTTTGCTCCTAAATGGGATTTTCCTATTTTTGGTACGTTTGCGTTTGAACGAATCATTGATACAGCTTCCTGCCCTGATGCGATCTATCACGAATACACTCATTTGATCACAGGAAAATATTTAGGGAACAATGCAATCGGTCGTTCACTTGCAGAAGGGATATCTGATTATTATGCTGCATCACTTTTAGATCATCCTGAACTTTATACACACAAAACATGTGAAGCTGTGAAACGCCAACTGATTGTTTCCTCTTTTCGATTGGATAAGGAGATTGGACTTTATGATGCAACCATTGAGTCCGATTTTAAAAAAGATTTTGCCTTTATTCCTTCTTTGTTATGGCAATACCGGACTTTAGTTGGAAGTGAATTAGCTGATGTTACCATCTTCCAGGCGATCGCTAAAACCAATGCTGGAGACCGTTTTTTCCCAGAGTTTATCAATACACTTTCCAACTCTCTATTTGCGGAAGTAAAAAAGAGAAATGGAGAAGATCAAGCTCGTGAGATTGCAATCCAACTTGAAAACAAAGTTTGGATTCCACATGGAGTGTATTCGAATTTAAGTAAAAGCCAGTCAGTATTTTCGGTATTTCCAAAATCATCAATTAGTGTTGCCAATTCGGATGAAAAATCAAATGAGTTTTGTGGTCAAAAGAATGAATTGGAATTCTATTGGAAGGAAGTGAATTTGGAAGAACCTACACTTAGATTTTATTGGAATTGTAATTCGGTTAAACTTCCTCTCATCATCCAGATGGACCAAACGAATCCAATGAATTATTTATTGTCATCTAACTTACATTTTCTGAATGGGAAGTTGAAATTTGCCAGCCAAAATGCAGACAAAGTAAATGCAAAACTTTCAAAAGAAAACCAAGTTTTATACCTTCAGATGTACAATTACATCAAGGAAAACTATTTCTATCGTAAAACAATGGAGAAAGAAGTGAGATTGTATTTGGATGGCGGTAATGATGTAAGTCATATTGATACCATCCGTATGGAATTTGCTTATTTAGGTAATTCGAAAAAAAGATTTCGATACACTTTCCCTGCAGTTAAGGATGGGGTTTATTGATAGGGAATTTGATTTTATATTCCGCACCAGAGTCCCCATGAAAGGTAAGTGTGCCACTCAGTTGTTTGATTAACATAGCCACTAAGGTCAATCCAAAACCCAGATTCTCTGGGTTTGTTATTTCTGGATTAAATCCTTTCCCATTGTCACTGATGAGTAAAAAGAAATTATCTTCTTCTGTCCAGACTTTGATTCGAATTTCCAGCTCTTTGGAAGAATCCCTTGCATACTTTAAACTATTGGTTAGAAGTTCGTTTGTTATGATGCCAATGGCTTGGAGTTGTTCTGCGGACAATTGTAAGCTATCAATTTCTGTAATCAGTTTTACCGGGTAAGGAAATAACGATATGATTTCCCCTGATAAAGGAATTAGATATTCATCCAAAAGTAATTCGTGAAATGCTTTCCCTAAATACAATTTGTCGTAGAGAAGGGACATGGTTTTGATACGACTGGTCGCATCCTTTAAAGAGTTTCGAATTTCTTCATTTTTCTGTGACCCTGCTTGTAAATCTAAAAGATTATAAAGGATGGTCATATTGTTTTTGATTCGATGATGAACCTCTCGTAATATCATTTCTTTTTCGGAAAGAAGGGACTTTACTTTTTCTTCAGCACTTTTTCTTTCTGTGACATCATGAACGATTGAAAAAAGCAGATGACGGTTACTAGTTTCAATAGGAGTGGAATAAACTTCTACCTGTTTGACGATACCATTTGCAAGTTTGTGTGGAAAAGAAAAATAACTTCTTTCTTCTGCGAGGGCACGCATTCTCTCTGCTTTCACTTCTTCCGGAGGTAAAATATTGATTTCTTCAATTTTCATTTTCGTTAGAACTTCATGAGGGTATCCATAAAACTGAATGGCCGTCTGGTTGGCGTTGATGATGTCTCCCGAATTTGGTTCAATGATGAGCATAACAGATGAATTCTTTTCAAAAAAGTCTCGAAACCTTCTTTCACTTTCAGTTAGCTTTTCGGAAACAATTGATTTTTCGATGGCAATACTCACCAGGTCTGCTGTTTCCGTAATGATAAAAATATCAAATTCATTAGGGCTTGCAATTTCACGATGGTAAATGGCAAAGGTACCAATGACTTCGTTTGTATGGGAGCGGATAGGTTCAGACCAACAAGAATACAAACCAACGCTTAAGGCGACGTCTTTATAATTTTTCCATAAGGGACTTGTTCCAATGTCTTCTACGATCACTCGTTTGCCGGTGTAGGCAGCTGTGCCACATGAACCTGCTTCTGGCCCAATGGTGACTCCTTCAATGGAATCGTTATAAATTTTAGGAAGGGAAGGGGCAGCACCAATTTTGATTTTAGAATTTTCGATGAGAATTACCGTGCAGATCATGGTGGGATTGAGAGTTTCAATTCCCAATACAATTTCGCTCAGTATTTCTGGGAGTGGCGCATTTCCAACAATGAGTTCTAAGATCCCACTTCGATAACATTCGAAGTCGGCAATTCGTTCTGGATTTAGATTGCGATTTCTAAGTTTCACGAACATCCCACCCGAGTGTCGCTCAAACTACGGGGGAAAAAACTTGTGTCAAGGGAAAATCGTTTACCGTCGGTTAGTCTTTCTTCCCGTTCAGAATTCCTCTGGACGAAATCAATTCCTGTTCTAGTTTTAGAATATAAAACCATGAGTTTATCGAACATAGAAAAAGTCATTGCCATCGACGGGCCTGCCGGCTCTGGAAAAAGTACGCTCGCACGAATGATTGCCCATAAAATTGGGTATCTTTACTTAGATTCGGGTGCCTACTATCGTGCACTAACCCTTGCTATATGGGAAAAGTTTTTGGAAACAAAAGAGGATGAGTCTAAGTTTCCCTTTTATACGGAAAAACTAGGAGACGCGACTCTTTTAGAAAAAGACGAAGCTGAGTTTGGATTTTCTGTGGCGAAGATTCCCGTACACTGTGAACTTTCTTCCACTGGAGAAAATTTAATGTTTCTCGGTGAAAGAGACATAAGTTTGGAAATCCGCGATCCAGAGATCACAAAAAAAATTCGTTACATTGCTCCTAGAAGGGCTTTTCGAGAAATTATCAACCACCACATCCGAGAATTTGCAAAAACCCACCAATTGGTGATGGACGGCCGGGACATTGGAACGGAAGTCTTCCCAAAATCCAAATTTAAATTTTTTCTGACTGCCTCTGTGGAAGTGAGGGCAAAACGCCGATACGATGAATTAGTTGCAAAAGGCTTCAAAGCCGACCTAGACCACATCAAGGAAGAGATTGTGGCGAGGGATGAAAGTGATACCACTCGTACTGTGGCTCCCCTGAAGCAGGCTTCCGACGCAATCCTGATTGACACGAGCACCCTCGACACGGAAACTGTCCTAAATACTATCCTGTCCAAGGTTTCATCCTCTGGGCAAATCTAGGTTTTGTATCCCGGTAACCATTGAATTCAACCAACCCATCCTCCCCCAAAAATGAGACCACTTCCTTCGGCGAATTATTAGAGAAGTGGGAATCGCAGTCACAAGCACAAGAACAAGAAAACTCCGCAGGAAAAGGTACCCTCATTGAAGGGACTGTAGTCGATGTCATTGGTGACACTGTTTTCCTTGATATTGGAGAAAAATTGGAAGCTCGTGTCTCACGTGAAGACTTTTCCGAAACACCAAAACGCGGTGAAAAAGTCAGTGCGATCATTAAGAAGCGGGTCGACGGATATTGTGTCCTCTCTAAAAAAGAAGCGGACCAAAGAGTTGGTTGGGAAACCATCAAAGATGCAAACCAAAACGGATATCCACTCTCTGGTAAAATTGCCGGTGAAGTCAAAAACAAAGGATACCTAGTTGAAAGCGAAGGAATCCAATTGTTCCTACCTGCCTCTCATGTAGGCGTTCGTTTTAAAGAATCCACAGAAGGTGGAAAAGAGTTTTCATTCAAAATTATTGAACTCAACGAAAAAACAAGAACCGGTGTGGTATCTCGTAAAACCCTCCTCGACGAAATCAACGGCGAGAAGTGGGAAGAACTCCTCGGTAAAGTCAAAGTTGGGGACAAGGTAACAGGAAAGGTTGTAAAAATTGCTAATTTTGGTGTTTTCCTTTCTGTTTACGAAGTGGTTGGCCTTCTTCGCCAAAACGATATTTCTTATAAAAAATTTGCTCCTTTCAAACAATACTTCAATATCGGTGCTGAAGTCGAAGTGGTTGTTTTGGAAGTTGATAAAGAGAACAACAAACTTTCTCTTGGAATCAAACAACTCTATGAAGATCCTTGGATTTGGGCAAAGAAAGAACTCGAAAAAGGAATGGTGGTTCGCGGTATCGTAACCTCTCTCACGAATTTCGGTGCTTTCGTAGAACTCAAAGAAGGATTGGAAGGACTCATCCACACCACAGAACTTTCTTGGGCAAAAAAACCACCTCATCCAAAAGATGTTTTGAAAAAAGGCCAAGAAGTAGATTCTGAAATTTTGGATATTGATTTCGAAGCAAGACGTTTGTCTCTCGGACTCAAACAATTACTTCCTAACCCATGGGAAGCTCTTTCTGCTAACGTTCGAGCTGGAAACGTACTCGAAGGTAAAATCACTGGAATCACTAAATACGGTGCTTTCGTTGAAGTAGAAAGTGGAATCGAAGGACTCATTCATATCTCTGACATTACTTGGGATGAAAAAGAAAAGAACCCACTCAATCTCCTAAAAAAAGGCCAGTCGGTTCAATACAAAATCCTTGATGTCAACTTAGATGCGCAACGAATCAGCTGTGGACTCAAACAACTTTCTGAACATCCATACGAAGCTCTTCGCAAAAAATACCCACCGGGTACTCTTGTGGAAGGTCGTGTGAAATCGATTGTTAGTTTTGGTGTTTTCGTAGAAGTAGAACCAGGTTACGAAGGCCTTGTTCACATCTCTGAAATTCCAGATGGTCGTAACATCAAGTTAGAAGATCTTTACAAAGTGGGCGATTCTGTTCGCACAGTAGTTGTTAAAATTGAACCTAACAATAAGAAAATTTCTCTCTCTATCAAAGACTTTGATAAAGCAGTAGAACGTGAAGAGATGGCAAAATACATGAAGGAAGACAACCAACCTTCACGTGAATCCATCGGTTCATTTATGAATTTAAACCAAAACCGATAGGTCCATGGATAAGTTTCATAAAAAAAACCAAATCGAACAAAAGAAACAAGCCGAACTCATCCAAAAGGATGAGTTCGCTGATTTCGAAGGTTCCAAAGCAGAACTTGCATTTTTAAAGTTCACACATTTTTTAGCACGCAATCGTAAGTCTGTCTTTATTGCTCTATCTTCCGCAATTGTTGTGTTAGCTGCTGTCATTGGGTTTTTCGAATACCGTGCCTATCTTTTTGAAAAAGAAACAGTCACACTGGAAGATTTGAAACTCACACACCAAAAATCTAAGGTGGGTCTCGATGCTCAGATCCAAAGTTTGGAAGCTTTTTTGCAAAACCAAAGTACCGGTAAAATGGAACTTCGAGTTTGGAAAGATCTTTCTAAACTTTATGCTGAAAAAGGGGAATTCGGAAAAGCTGCCGGTTACCTGGAAGACGCTGCAAAAAAGATTGATACTCCAAAAGAAATCAAAGCCCTTTATTTTTACGTTGCTGGAAACTACAGAGAACGTGAAAAAAATAATGCCAAGTCATTAGAAAATTATAAAATTGCTGCTACGGTCATCGAACCTGCAAGAGAACTCAATGGTTTTAAGGCTTGGTCTTATTACCAAGCAGGCCGATTGTCTTACCTTAACGGAGACAAGGCGGGTGCTAAAGAGTATCTTGAAAAAGCTGTCAAACTAGACGTGGCAGAATCTGGAGAAGAT
Source organism: Leptospira meyeri (assembly GCF_004368965.1). NCBI lineage: Bacteria > Pseudomonadati > Spirochaetota > Leptospiria > Leptospirales > Leptospiraceae > Leptospira > Leptospira meyeri. Next base: position 264,258 of record NZ_SORO01000004.1, read on the forward strand.
GTAAAACTCCTCTCTAGTTATTTACTCCTCAAACTCGGGAAAAACTAACTTATGTTAACTTTGGCTCTTCCGAAAGGTAGGCTTGCCGAAGAAACTGCGGATCTTTTGTTATCCAAAGGATGGCTAAAAACATTGCCATCTGAGGGTTCGAAAGAGCTCACCTTTGTCTCGGAGGACAAACGCCTCCGCCTTTTATTTGTCAGATCCCAAGACGTATGCACTTATGTGGAAGAAGCTGCTGCTGATGCGGGGATTGTGGGTTGGGATATTTTACGGGAAGGGGGATTTGATCTCATTGCTCCCGTAGATTTGAAATTAGGGGCTTGCCGGCTTTCTCTTGCCTCTTTCCCTGATTTTGATCTTTTTGCCAAACGTTCCAAAGTGCGAGTGGCGACCAAATACCCAAACCTAACTCGGGAATACTTTTTTTCAAAAGGGATCTCCTGCGAAATCATCAAACTCTATGGTTCGATTGAACTTGCTCCCATTGTGGGTCTTTCTGACTGCATTGTGGACTTAGTTTCCACTGGGGGAACCCTAAAAGCCAATGGGCTCAAGGAATTTGAGTCGATTTTATATAGTACAGCACGTTTCGTCTGCAATCGCTCCTCTTTTTATCACAAACACACCGAATTACGGTCTCTTATCGAGAGCTTAGAAAATTAAAATATTGTTTTCACATTGGTTTTCCAAAACATAGTAAAAACCAGTTATAATTCCATAGAGGATAGCCATGGCAGTCCCAAAGAGACGTAAATCAAAATCGAAAGTTAGAACAAAAAGAGCCCATCATGCGATAGGCAAACCTAACTTAAACCCGTGTTCCAATTGTGGATCATTTGTTCTGTCCCACCGTGTTTGCCCTTATTGCGGTTTTTATAAGGGAAAACTCGTAGTCGCTCAAAAAGTTAAAAAAACGACCGAAGATAACTAACCATTATGTGGGTCGCCGTGGACGCGATGAGCGGAGATTACGGCCCTGAAGGTATCGTCGAGGGCGCGGTACTGGCAGTTCGAGAATTCGGGCTGTCTGTGTATCTCGTTGGCGACGAACAAGAGTTACTCGATATCTTATTAAAATTTGATTATGACACAGAGAAAGTCCGTGTCATTCATTCTACTGAAATCATCGGTATGAATGATTCTCCTTCGATAGCAGTCCGCGCTATGGAGGATTCTTCCGTAGTCAAAGCAGTTCGTTTAGTAGCAGATAAAGAATGTATCGGTGTGTTTTCTCCGGGAAACACTGGTGCAACTATGGCTGCTGCGTTGTTACACTTAGGTCGCCTACCTGGCGTTCTGCGACCTCCTATTGCCGCACATATTCCAAGAGAAGAAGGGCCACCTGTGCTTCTGTTAGATGCCGGTGCCAATGTGGATTGTAAACCAGAGTATTTGGCACAGTTCGCAGTGATGGGTGAAATCTATTCCCGTGAACTTTTTGGAATTCAAGATCCTAAAGTTGGAATCCTTTCCAATGGGGAAGAAGACAAAAAGGGAAATACTGTTTCTGTCAAAACCTTTGATCTCTTAAAAAAAATCCCTTTTAACTTTGTAGGAAACGTAGAAGGTCGCGATCTTTATGGTGGTGGTCGTGAAGTAGATGTTGTCGTTTGCGATGGGTTTATTGGGAACATTGTTCTGAAAGCCACGGAAGGTCTTGCGAAATCTATATTCAATGTTTTAAGAAATTCCATCAGACAATCTAGCCTTGCGCAAACGGGTGCCTTACTTTTAAAATCAACATTTAACGCAGTGAAAAAACGTTTAGACTATGCGGAATATGGTGGTGCTCTTCTACTAGGGGTGGAAGGGATTTGTATGATTGGGCATGGATCTTCCAATGCATTGGCAGTCAAAAATGCCGTGCGTGTCATCGCTGAGTGCGCCAAACATGGAATCAACGATAGAATCCGAGCAAGACTCGGTGAATACAAAACAATACTGGGTGATTCTACTTAAATCACATTAGGATTCATTTAAATTGATTTAGTTTAGAAAATGTTTTTAGGAATTAGAAAAAAAGAGGAAAAACCAAATGATTAGTTTATCAGGAAAAACGGCCATCGTGACAGGTGGAGCAAGAGGGATTGGAAAAGCAACTTGTTTGAAGCTAGCTTCTCTTGGAGCTAACATCGTTGTAGCGGACATGAATCCAGAAGCAACGAATGCAACAGCCGAAGAATTAAAATCCAAAGGTTACAAAGCAATCGCAGTAGTAGCAAACGTTTCTGTAGAAGAAGATGCTCAAAAACTAATTGATTCAGCAAAAAAAGAATTTGGAACAGTAGACATCCTAGTGAATAACGCAGGGATCACTCGTGACACTCTCCTTATGAGAATGAAAAAAGAGCAGTGGGATTCTGTCATAGCAGTAAACCTGACTGGAACTTATCTTTGTACACAAGCAGCGATCAAAGTAATGATGAAACAAGAAAATGGTGGATCTATCATCAACCTTTCTTCTATCTCTGGTGAAAACGGAAACATTGGACAAACAAACTACTCTGCTTCAAAAGCAGGTGTGATTGGTTTTACTAAAGCTGTGGCTCTTGAGATGGCTTCTAGAAAAGTTCGTTGTAACGCAATCGCTCCAGGTTTTATTGCAACTGAAATGACAGAAGCAATCCCTGAAAACATCAGACACGGTATGGTGCAAGCAATTCCATTAAAACGTGCTGGTCTTCCAGAAGACATTGCAAACGGAATTGCCTTCCTTGCTTCTGATGCAGGTATGGGAAGGTCAGATAGGTAACAAAAGAGACAACTCACATAGGTAACACCGACAATGAGTATCGGAGGACAATCCGATGCCTTGGAAGGAA